>NZ_DASURI010000424.1:0-6122 GCF_036280135.1 Longimicrobium sp. | reverse complement strand
CTCGGTCGCTCAGAATGACAGCATGGGACAGGGAGGAAAACAAAACAGCCCGGTCGCGGATGGCGGCCGGGCTGCTGCGTTATGGAGCCTCCTCCGGCGCGGGCTCTTCCGCGGGCGGGTCGGCGTTCTCGGCGGCCCAGTCACGGCCCAGGACCACCGTCACGTCCACGTAGACGTTGCTGTCCGGCCGCGCGTAGACGCGGGGGACCTGGATCGCGTCGGCCACGGAGCGGGCCAGCTCCATGCGGCCCACGCGGTCCAGCACCAGCGACGAATCCGGCGCGAACCCCGGCGCGTTGCCGTAGTTCACCACGTCGAAGCCCACGTCCCGCAGCGCCTCCGTTCCCCGCCGCGCCAGGCCCGGCACGCCGGACGCATTCAGCACCTCCACGCGCACCCGCTCCGTCGGCCGCGGCACGTCACTTCTCGCCGCCGCGCGCTCCGACGGCGCGCGGCCGGAATCCGCCGCCACGCCATCGCCCGCCCCGCCGCGCTGGCCGCCCATCACCCCCGCAACCAGCGAGCCAACGAGCCCCGCCACCACCAGCAGCAGGCCGAACAGGCCGATGGTCTGCAGGCGCTTGCCGGCGCCGGACGACGACGGCGCGGTGCTACGCCCCTTGGACCTGCTCATACAGCGCGCGGGTCTCGGGGTGCAGGACGGAGCCGCTTTCCTCCACGTGCCGCACGCGGGCGCGCACCACGTCGCGCATCACCGCGTCCAGGTCGTGCGGCATGCGCGCGCGCAGCGAGGCCGTCCACTCCGGCTCGTAGCGGCGGCCCGGCTCCAGGAAGTCCGCCAGGTACAGCGCGCGCCCCAGCGTGCCAAAGCGGGCGGAGCCCAGCGTGTGGTAGCGGATGGCCTCCAGCAGCTCCGCGTCGGCCTCGCCGGCAAGGCGCTCCGCCGCGGCGGGGCCGTGCAGCAGCTTGGGCGGCAGGGCGCGGAACGCCTCGGGGACGAGCGGGCGCAGCTCCTCGGGCGGGGCCTCGCGCAGCACGTCGTGCAGCCAGCCGGCGGCCAGCCACCGCTCCTGCTCGGCCGCGGACAGCCCCAGGCCCCGCGCCCACTCGCCCAGCAGCGCGGCCACCCGGCCAATGTGCGCGCGCCGCTTTTCCGACGCGCGCGCCCAGTCGGGAAGCTCGCCCCGGGCCGCGGCGCGGGCCACGGGGCCCAGGCCCGGCTCACTCGTCAAAGCCGCGACGGACATACGGTTCCAGGACGGCGTGGTTGCGGATGGAGGTGTGCGAGAGGTAGTTGAAGCCCTTGAGCTCCACCCCGCTCCCAATGCGGGTGCTGATGATGCGGCACGACGGGCCGATGACGGTCTCCTCGCCCACCACGGTCTGCCCCTCCAGCACCACGCCGGGGTACACCACCGTGTCGCGGCCGATGAGCACGTCCACGTCCACCAGGACGGAGCCGGGGACCAGGAACGTGACCCCGCCCTCCATCAGCCGCCGGACGACGCGGTCGCGGATGCACGCCGACGCCCGCGCCAGCGCCTCGCGCGAATGGACGACGAACCCATCATCATCGCGAAGTTCGTCCGCTTCCGAAAGGGCCCTGCGCAACGCACCCAGGTCGCCGCGCCCCTGCGCCAGGGCCGCCGCGCCCTCCGCGCCCAGCCACGCCGCCAGCACGGCGCCGTCGTCGCCCGTGAGCACGGCGTCGCCCTGCAGCTCCAGCAGCCGGCGCAGCTCGTCGCCCGCGGTGGGCGCGGCGGCGTCCACGGCCAGCACGCGGCCGCCGCCTTCCACGGCCGCCGTGAGGGCCCAGCCCAGGTCGTCGGCGTCCAGCACCCGCACCTCGCCGGGCAGGTCCGCGAACAGCTCGGGCCCCAGCTCCGGCCCGCCGGCCACGACCACGCGCGCCGGGCCCAGCAAGGCCATGGCCTGCACCGCGTGCCAGGCCAGCGGCCGGCCGGCCAGCGGGTGCAGGTAGGTGGAAAGCCGGGACCGCATCTCGTGGGTCCCGGTTTCCGCGAGCGCGAGGACGACGCCGGTCCAGGGCGCCATCGGACGCCTCAGGAGCTGCCCACGGCCCGCAGCGCGTCGCGCGAGATGCGGTTCTGCTCGTCCACGAAGATGAACTGCGGCCGGTACGCCTCCATCTCCGCCTCGTCGTACTGGGCGTAGGAGATGATGATCACCTTGTCGCCGGGGTGCACCAGCCGCGCGGCCGCCCCGTTCAGGCAGATCTCCCCCCTGCCCGTCTCGCCGGGGATGACGTACGTCTCGAACCGCGCGCCGTTGTTCACGTTCACCACGCTCACCTGCTCGAACTCCAGCAGGTCGGCGGCCTCCATCAGCACCGGGTCGATGGTGATGGAGCCGATATAGTTGAGATCCGCGCCGGTCACGGTGGCCCGGTGGATCTTGCTCTTGCACATCGTGCGCAGCATCGCAGTCTCCTTCGTACGAGCCTGCAGGGATCAGGAAAGGACCGCGTTGTCGATCAGCCGCGTCCTGCCCACCCGGGCCGCCACCAGGAGCACGGTCCCGGGCTCGGCCGCGGCGACGGGCTCCAGGGTCAGGGGATTCGCCGCCTCGGCGTACTCCGCCTCCACGCCCGGGACGTCCAGGGCCTCTCGCAAGGCGGCCCGGAGCGCATCCGCGTCCCGCTCGCCCGCGGCGAACAGGGCGCGGCCGTGCTCCAGGCCACGCGAGAGCGCCAGGGCGCGCTCCCGTTCATCGGGTGAAAGATAAACGTTTCGCGAGCTCATCGCCAAGCCGTCGGGCTCGCGCACGATCGGGGCCACCTCCACCCGCACCCCCAGGTCCAGGTCCAGCGCCATCCGCCGGATGAGCGCCGCCTGCTGAAAGTCCTTTTGCCCGAACACGGCCACGTCCGGCGTGAAGATGCCGAACAGCTTGGCGACCACGGTCAGCACGCCGCGAAAGTGACCGGGGCGAATGGCGCCCTCCATGCGCTCCGTGAGCGTCCCGGCGGGGACGACGGACACCTGCGGCTCGCCGCCCGGGTACATCTCCTCCACGCCCGGCGCAAAGACCAGGTCCACGCCCCGGCCGCGCGCCATCTCCAGGTCGCGGTCGAAGTCGCGCGGGTAGCGGGCCAGGTCTTCCGTGGGCGCGAACTGCAGCGGGTTCACGAAGATGGACATGGCCACGAAGTCCGCCAGCTCCCGCGCGCGGTCCACCAGCGACAGGTGCCCCGCGTGCAGGTAGCCCATCGTGGGCACGAGGGCCACCGTCCCACCCGCCATGCGCGCGTCGCGGACGGCGTGGCGCACCTCGTCGCGCGTCCGGACGACGCGCGTTTCCGTGGCGGCGGTCAAAACGTGTGCTCCGCGGCGGGGTACTCGCCCGCCTTGACCGTGCGGACGTACTCGCGCACCCCGTCGCCCGCCACCTGCCCCACGTCCGCGAAGATGCGGAGAAAGCGGGGGGTGAAGCCGGGGTTCAGCCCCAGCATGTCGTGCAGCACCAGCACCTGCCCGTCGCACCCCGCCCCCGCCCCGATCCCGATGGTGGGGATGGACAGCGCCGCCGTCACCCGCTCCGCCACGGTGCCGGGGACCAGCTCCAGGACGACGGAAAAGGCGCCCGCCTCCTCCAGCCGCTTCGCGTCCTCCACGAGGCGGTCGGCCGCGGCCTCTTCGCGCGCCTGGACGCGCACGCCCAGCTGGTTCACGGACTGGGGGGTAAAGCCCAGGTGGCCCATGACGGGAATGCCGGCGTCCACCAGCGCGCGAACGATGGCGCAGGTGTCGGGGGAGCCGCCCTCGAGCTTTACGGCGGAGGCACCGGACTCCCGCAGCACGCGGCCGGCGTTGCGCAGCGCGTCCTCGCGGGAGATCTGGTAGGTCAGGAAGGGAAGGTCGACGACGAGCAGGGCCCGCTCTACTCCGCGCCGCACGGCACGGGCGTGGTAGATCATGTCGTCGAGCGTGACGGGCAGGGTGGTGTCGAGCCCCTGGATCACGTGGCCCAGGGAATCGCCCACGAGCACGACGTCCACGCCGGCGGCATCCACCAGCCGGGCGAAGAGGAAGTCGTACGCCGTGATGGCCGCGATCTTGTCGCCGCGGCGCTTCATCTCGCGGAGGTCTGTTGCGGCCAGCCGCCGCGCTCCGCCACCGCGCTGTGTGGACATGGTGGTCCGAGCTCCGCGAAATCACAGCCGCCGCCACGCCGTTGCCGGCTCGTGACGGCGGGTTGACGTGCCGGGAAGCTACCGGGATTTTACCCCCGTGTCAAACCTCATCCGCTACGATCCGCTGCTGGTGCGCGCCCTCTCGGGGGAGCTGCGCGCCGCGCTGCAGGGGCGCCAGGCCCTGCCCCAGCCCGTCTTCGACGCCGACCTGTCCTGCACCCTGCCGCTGGACCGGGGCCAGGCCCTGCGCTTCGACCTCCATCCGCAACGGGGGTGGATCCGCCTGGTCGGCGACGACGAGGCGGCCACCCTCCGCGAGGACCTGGACCTGTCCGCCCGCGTGGTCCGCGTGAGCGCGCCCGCGGACGAGCGGCTGCTGCGCGTGGACCTGCACGAGGGCGGCCGGTTTCGCGGCGGGCGGCGCTCGCTCGTCGTGGAGCTGCACACCAACCAGTGGAACGCGCTGCTGGTGGACAGCGAGGACCGGCGCATCGTCTCCGTCCTGCGCGCCCGCGACGCGGGGGGACGAACGCTGCGCCCCGGCGCCGTCTACCGTCCCCCGGAGCCCGCGAAGCGCACCCTCCCCGACCGGCCGCGCGCGGAGCTGCTGGGCGCGTGGATGTCGCGTCTTTCGCACCTGCCGCCCGCGGAGCGCGCCCGCGAGCTCGTCCGCCGCTTCGCCTACACCAGCCCCGTGAACGCCGCGTCCCTCCTGGGCCCGGCGGCGACGCGGGAGGGGGAGGACGCGCTCGCCGCCGCCTTTGACCGCTGGTGGGAACTGGCGGACGGCGACCCGGACGGCGCGTTCGTGCTTCACACGCCCCAGGGCCCGCAGCCGTATCCCATCCCCCTGGACGGCGTCTCGTATCAGCCGGCGGACTCGCTCCTGGGGGCCATGGAGACGGCGGCCGGCGCGGCGCCCGCGGAGGGGGAGGAGGACGTGGCCGGCGCCCTGCTGGCCCGCGCGCGCAAGCGGCTGGCGGGCGCGGAGCGGCGCATCGGCAGCCTGCGGGCAGAGCTGGCGGGCGTGGGCGAGGCGGAGCGGCTGCGCGCGCACGGCGACCTGCTGCTGGCGCACCTGGACTGGGCGGAGCCGGGCGCGTCGTCCGTGGTGCTGCCGGACTTTGACGGCGGAGAGACGGAGGTGTCGCTGGACCCGGCCCTCAAGCCGCACGAGAACGCCGAGCGCCTGTACGCCGAGGCCCGCCGCCGCGCCCGCGCCGAGGCGCGCATCCCCGAGGTGCTGGAGCAGGCGGAGCGCGACCGCGAGCGTTGGGCGGGCGCGGTCGACGCCCTGGAGCGCGGCGAGGTGCCCGAGTGGGTCACGGGCGCGCTGCTCCGCTCCGAGCAGAAGGAGAAGAAGTCCAGGGCGCAGCCCGTGGAGCGCCTGCCGTACCGACTCTACCGCACGTCCGGCGGGCTGGAGGTGCGCGTGGGGCGGACGTCCAAGGACAACGACCGGCTGACGTTCGGCAACTGCCTGCCGTCGGACGTGTGGCTGCACGCGCGCTCGGTGCCCGGCTCGCACGTGGTGCTGCGCTGGGCGGGCGAGGGCGCGCCCCCGGCCCGGGATTTGGAGGAGGCGGCGACGCTGGCGGCGTGGTACAGCAAGGCGCGCACGTCGGGCACCGTGGCCGTGGACTGGACGCGTCGCAAGTACGTGCGCAAGCCGCGCGGCGCCCCGCCCGGCCGCGTGTCCATCCTGCACGCGAAGACCGTGTTCGTCGCGCCGGACGGCGCGCTGGAGGAGCGGCTGCGGGCGGAGTGAGGGATTGGGAGGGACTAGGCGAGGCCGCGACGGACGCAAGGCCGGGTTTCAGCGGGGGAGGAAGGTGTCTCCCTCGGGCGAGGGCCCCCTCCCCCCGGCCCCCTGCCCCCGCTTCGCGGGGGAGGGGGAGAACTGCTTTGACGGGGAGGTCGCTACGCGCCCCAGGGCTCGTAGAAGTCTACACCCTCTCCCGCGCAGTTTGCGGGAGAGGGTGCGAGCGACAGCGAGCGGGTGAGGGCC
>NZ_DASURI010000423.1:0-14041 GCF_036280135.1 Longimicrobium sp. | reverse complement strand
GTTCGGAACGGGGAGCTCGGCCACGCTCTCGCTCATCGTGATCCTGGATTCGCAGGCCAAGACGAAGGACGCGGCCCTGCACGCGTTCACCAACTGCGCGGTGGTGGCCGACAACATCGACACCACGGTGACCAACGTCTTCGTGCAGCCGGCCACGTACACGGTGGTGGCGAACGACTCGTTCACCAGCGCGGCCGCCAGCTTCAACGCCGCCTGGGGGACGCAGTACACGCCGGCGCAGGTGGCCGGCTTCAACGCCGCCGTCCCGCTGCTGCTCATCCCCGGCGCGGCGCTGGCCCTGCCGTCCGGCGGAACGTACACCATCGGCTACAACGACACGTTCGCCTCCATCGCCGCGGCGCAGGGCACGGACGTGGACACGCTGCTGGCGGCGGGGACCAACGCCACGGCCCCCATCCTTTCCCCCGGCGCGCAGATGCAGCTCGCGCCCGGCGTCCTGCGGCCCCAGGCCACGGTGGACCCGGGAATGGTGGGCTTTGAGGCCACGCGGACGAACCCGGACCCGGACAACCTCCCCTACGACCAGCTGACCCCGGCGCAGACCGTGGGCACGCTGTTCAACCTGGTGGGGTGGTCGGTGGATGGCGGGAGCGCGTTCCTGCCCAGCGGCGCGGGGCTGCCCACCACCCCGGCGGACTCGCTGCAGGCCGGCACGGACGGGCTGAGCGCGCAGGACGTGGACGACCAGCCCGCGCTGGAGTGGTTCTACCAGCAGACGCTCGCCGTCGCCCCGTTCGCCACGGCGCACAACGGAAGCGCATCGCCCGCGCTCCCGCCCGCGTCCGCCAACCCGTACAACGGCGTGGGCTACGATTCCGCGCTGGGCACGGTGAACCAGGTGGTGGTGGACCTGGACCTGCAGGACATCTACGGCAACCTGCAGCCCGTTCCCGCCGCGTTCTCCCCCGTGCACGTTCCCGTGGGCTACTTCGACGACCTCGTGGCGCTCCCCGCCTGGCCCTCGCTCGCCGTGGGCTACACGGTGCAGGGATCGCCGGCCGCCCTGTCGCTGTCCCTGTCCATGCAGCAGTCGCGCTACGTCCCCGCGCCCGCGACGGCGGTGGACTCGGCGCTGGCGGCCATCCAGGCGGACCTCACGAGCTACACGCGCATCGTCTACCAGCTTTCGCAGCCGGACGTGCGGTTCTCGCTGGGGACCACGCTGGACAGCGGCTCCCTGACGGCGGCCGGACGCTATCCGCTTCCCGCGCACGCCTTTGCGTCGTGGGCCAACGGCGCGTGGATCTACCTGGACGCCCTGTCCGCCCTCCAGGCCATCGCGGTGGAGGGGGACGGCACGACGACGGTGCAGGCCGTGGCGGACGCGTACGGGCTGGCCCCCGCGCAGCTGTTCGCGGCCAACCAGGCGCGGACCGTCGTCTCGCTCTTTGGCGCGGGGGAGACGCTCACGGTGCCGCAGATGTACGCGGTGCTGCAGGGCGACACGCTGGGCGGCATCGCCACGAGCCCGCGCTGGTCTTCGTTCGGGCTCACGGCGGCGTCGCTGGCGCAGCAGAACGCGTCCGTGCCGCTGATGGCGGCAACGGACCTGGTGTCCGCCCCGCGGACGGCGGACGCGTCGTCCACCGATTCGTTCAGCACGGCGGCGGCCCGGGCCCACGCGGCGGTGGAGGCCATCGCCACGGCCATCGCGCCCACGCCGGGGTTCCTGGCGCCGGGCGTGGTGCTGACCGTCGGCACGGCGACGTACACGACGACGGCCCAGGACACGCTGGCCAGCGCGGCCGCGGCGCTGGCCGCCAGCGCCGCGCAGGTGGCCGTGGCCAACCAGTACATCGTGGGCCTCTTTCCCGACGGGACCACGCTCCCCGTGCGCGACGTGCTGATCGCGGAGGGCGACACGTTCGCGTCGCTCGCCGCGCTGCTGGGGACGGACGTGGGGTCGCTGGCCACGCTGAACGCGTCCACGGCCAACGTGTTCGCGCCGGCCACGCCGCTGTACATCGGCGCGAACCCCTCGCCCGTGGCGCCGGGGCCGGACGACTCGCTGGCGGCCTGGGCGGCGGAGAACGCCGTCACCCCCGACCAGCTCGGCACGGCGAACCCCGCCGCGGCGTTCGCGCCGGGCGCCTCCGTGTCCATCCCCGGCGTGCTGGCCAGCCCGGGCGGGGGATACGCCACGTACGCCGCGCTGGCTTCGGACACGCTGGGCGGCATCGCCGGCAGGTACGGCGCGCAGGCATCGGCCCTGGCCACGCTGAACCCGGACCTCCCCGGCCTGCTCCTGGGCGGGCAGACGGTGACGGACACGGCCAGCGGCAAGAGCGTTCCCACGCAGGACGGCGACACCTTCCAGACCCTCGTGGCGCGCTTCGCCGGCATCGGCGTCACGGTGGACGTGGGCACGCTGGGGACGGACGTGGCGGGCCAGCAGGGCCTGCTCGCGCCGGGTGGGTCGTGGATCACCCCGGCCATGCGGGGGGACGGCGGCGGCGCCAACGGCGACGGCACGCTCTCCGGGCTGGCCGCGGCGTACGGGACGGACGTGGCCACGCTGGCGGCGGGGAACGCGGCCCTGCGGGGGCTGCTGGCCCCGGGCATCTCCCTGCCGCTCGGCTCGCCCGCGCTGGTGACGGGCCCCAACGAGACGCTGAACTCCGTGGCGAACCGGCTGGCGCTGCAGGGCGCGCAGACCCCCGTGGCGGACGTGGCGCAGGCGCTGGCGGACGTAAAGGGCCTGGTGCCGGCGAACGCGCCCGTGCTCCCCGTTCCGCCCGCGTCGCCGCCGGGGCTGGCGGTCACGCTGAAGCCGTCGTTCACCGCGCCGGTGTTCTCCCTGGCCGTGAACGTCTACACCACCCGCGACCCGCAGTGGATCGACCCCGACTTCGCGGACGTGGCCACCGTGGCGCAGGCGGTGTCGCCCGTGTCGCCGGAGCCGGACGCGGCGGGGACGCTCACCTTCGTGGAGTTCGCCACCGCGCTGCAGGCGGCGCTCCCGGGGCTCAACGTGGCCACGGGCTCGCCGCTGGCGGAGGACGACGACGAATCGGCCGCGACGTTCTGGGTGGCCAACTTCGGCAACGGGGCGGGGCCCATCGTCACCTACCAGTTCGAGGGGACGGGCACGGTGTGCTACGCCATCCCGCCGCTCAGCACGTCGCTGATGGCGGGCAGCGTGAACGTCGCCCCGTACACGAGCGGAACGGGGCTGGGCGACACGCCGCAGCCGCGCACCTTCCAGGCGGTGGACCTGGACGTCTGGCTCAACACCTTCCTGGAGGCGGTGGACGTGTTCCTGGCGCCCGCCACGGCCGTCCCCGCCTTCGCGGGCGACGCGGCGAGCGACCCCGCGCAGCGCGCCGTCGTACGCATCGTGGAAGACAAGCGGCGGCTGGCCACGTCGCTCAGCGATCGGGTGATGCCCATCCTGCAGGGCGGGCCGGACGGATCGCTCCCCGACGCGCAGGGGGCCATGTTCCAGGCGCTGCTCACGTCGCTCTCGTCCGCCTTTACCGTCAGCTCGCTGGTGCAGGTGCCCGTGACGGTGACGGGGGGATCGGGGACGACGCTTTCGGCCCCGCGCATCTCCGGCAAGCTCACCGCGTCGGGCGCGGGAACGGGGGACGACGGGCAGCCGAGCGCGTACAGCTTCAGCACGGCCAAGGTGTCGCTCCTGTCCGGCGCCACGGCCACGTTCCTGTTCAGCGTCAAGGCGCCGGCGGAGCACCGGCAGGCGCAGCTCACGCTGGACTACGTGGTGAACGAGCTGGAGATGCCCGATCCGTCGTCCGTCATCGGCGACTACGAGGGATCGGAGTGGCTCACCTTCATCCTGCCCCTGGACGACGCGCACGGGGAGATCGGCGCCGTCGACATCCCCATCCCCCTGCGCGCCTACCCCGGGCCCGCGACGCTCGTGGCGCAGGCCGCGCGGCAGACGGTGGACGATCCCTCCACCGCGGCGGAGCTGCTGGGGTGGGACTTCGGCTTCGTGTACCAGCACGACGACGCCGAGCAGGACACGCCCATGGTGGTGGTGGGCTTCAACGGCGACCCCACGGCCACGGTGACGGGCGTGGGCAACGATGCCGTGCTGACGGCCGTCTTTGGCGCGCTGGCGCAGTTCATGGCCGTGTACCCGGCGCTCAAGGACGACCTGGCGCTGCTGCCGCTGATGAACCCGGGGACGCCCAGCCCCACCACGCAGGCCGCCGTGCAGACGCTGGCCACGCTGGTGGGCGGGGTGGCGGACGCGTTCGAGGCGATGACGTTCGCCGCGATCTTCGTCCCGCCGGTGGAGACGTACGCGTACCAGATGCAGAAGGAGCAGGACGCGCAGGGCAACCTGACGCAGCTGCTGGTGACGTCCGTGGACCCGCACACGGGGCAGCCGCAGGCCAACCCGGTGGCGCTCTGGCCGTCCGTCTACGCCACCATCGCGGGGAGCGAGGTGCAGCTGGCGGCGGCCGGCGCGCCCGGCAGCACGCAGGCGGCCTACACCTATCCGGCGAACGTGTCCGCCTCCGCCGCCCTTCCGCAGCGGTTCGTGTTCGCCTGGCCGGGCGGCGAGGCCGACACCGACCCGGCGGCGTGGCCGCCGCTTCCCCCCACGCTGCAGCTTCCCGGGCCGCAGACGTACGCGTTCACGGGAGTGAACCCGCTCACGCGGCAAAGCGGGCGCGCGGGGGTGTCCATCGCCCGCAACCTTTCGCTCATCCAGGGCGTGGCCACGGCGGACGCGTTCGTGTACCGCACGCCGCTCACGAGCTTCGCGAGCAGCGTGGCGCCGCTGGTCACGGGGAGCGACCCCATCGCCATCGGGGCGGACCCCACGCCCATCGCGCAGGCGCTGGGCACGTTCCTGCAGGCGCTGTTCACGAGCGAGAACAGCTGGTCCGCGGGCGACCAGGTGAACGTGCGCCTCGCGGCGTCGTACGCGTACCCCATTGCCGCGGGCGGGCTTCCGGTGCTGGTGCCCGTGCTGCTGGTGCCCGGCTTCCTGTTCGCGCCGCAGACGGACTGGGACTGGACGCAGGCGGCGAGCTTTGTGTCGCAGGTGCAGGCGGGCGTGCTGGGGTGGGCCACCGGCCAGCCGCTGATCCCCGCGGGGTCGTACGTGTTCGACCTGACGGTGTACGCCAGCCAGGGACTTCTCCAGCCCCTGATCCGCGCCACCACGCTGCAGTACGAGCGGTCGTCGTCCTGACCGTGCCGGTGGATGGAGAACGAGGAGCGGCGCGGGGCACCTGCCCCGCGCCGCTCTCTCGTCATCCGCCACGGACGTGGACCGGTGGCACTGGAGGGGTGGCATCCGCCCCTGCCGTGCGGCGTCCGGTCGCGTCGGTCGTGGAATGCGCCCACGCGCCGGAGCGCATCGCCAGCGTTTACCCGTCTGTCTCGGGACGCGCGGGATCGGCGTCCGCCGCCTCGCGCGGATGCGCGCCGGAGCCCGGCGAGCGTCATCCTGAGGAGCGCCGCGCAGGTCCTGACGTGGCAATCGTTTTGGCGCGACGAAGGATCTTGTGTGCGAGACTCGGGGCGGACCTCACGCACGAGAGCCCGCCGTGTCGCTTCGCGGGCAAGATCCTTCGTCGCCGCCATGGATCGTGCAGGGTCGGGGCTGCGTCGCCCGGCGCCGGATCGGGGGCGGGGAGCGCGGGGTGCTTCATCGTCCGTCCGCGAAACCGCCGCCGCTCGCTCATCGGGGTCCTTTCCATCCGCCGGGCACGTACGAAGGGGATGGAATCTGTACAAACATGGCGATTTCTCCAAGCGGGGGCGCATCGTGATCGCGCATCGTCCCCATGGGGCCACTGCCGCGCGGGGCGCAACGGGTGTATCTTTTCGGCCCTGCGGTCATCCGTTTCGATCCATCCGCCCCACCGATCCATGAACGTCTGGTTCACGGCCGACCTGCACCTGGGCCACGCCAACATCATCCGCTTCACGCAGCGCCCGTTTCTTTCCGAGGCGGAGCAGGAGCTGCTGCGCACGCTGGGCCCGCGCGGCAAGTGGCGCGTATCCGACGAGACGCTGCGCCGCCACGACGACGCCCTCCTCGACGCCATCAACGAGCGCGTGGAAGAGGGCGACATGCTGTGGATCCTGGGCGACTTTTGCACGGGCGGGCTGGTGGACGCGCAGCGGTACCGCAACCGCATCCGCTGCCGCAACGTGTACCTGGTGTGGGGCAACCACGACCACCGGGGGATGGGCCCGGCGTTCAACGACGCCATCGAGCAGGGGCTCATCGAGGTGGAGGGGCAGGGGATCTGGCTCAACCACTATCCCATGCGCAGCTGGAACCGCTCCTTTCACGGCGTGTGGCACCTGTACGGACACGTGCACGCCCGCCTGGGCGCGCAGGACGCCGAGCAGCCGTGGATGCTGGTGAAGGACGTGGGCGTGGACGCGTGCGACTACCGCCCGTGGAGCTTCGACGAGCTGCGGGAGTACATGGCGCCGCGCGAGGAGGCGTTCCGCGCGCGCAAGGCCGCCATGCTCGCCGGGGGCGACGAGGACCTGACGTGATGGCGCGGCGGGCGAGGGAGGGTCGGCCGGAGGGCGGCATGCAGCCGATCTTCTACAACGTCGGGCGATCGTCGTTTCGTCCGGCGATCGATGCGGCGCTGCGGGGATGGAGCGATCGTTCGCGGCCGCTGGCGATCCCGCTCAAGCCGCTCGGGTACAAGCGCGACGTGCGGATTGTCATCGAACGCGGAAACGACGATGCGTTCCAGTCCACCTGGCGCGGCGAGGAGGGGCGCTTTTCCGCCCGACTACGCGCGGCGGCGACGGCGCTCCGGGACCTGGGGCGGTACGGGGAGTATCGCGCCGTTCACCGCGATGGCACCGTCACGCTCACGCTGCTGCGCGAGGGAGGATGACGAGGCGCGGTCCGCGGTTCACGGACGGGTGGGACAGGAGCGCCGTCCGCGTGTGGCTGGCGATCCCGCTGATCGCGGTCGTGTTGTGGATGCTGACGTGGCGTGATCCCGCTCGTGGCGCGCGCGGGGAGTGCGCGCGCCGTTACGCCGCCGCCCCGACGCACGCCGACACGCTGCGTGTGGACCGGCAGAGCGCCGGCGCGGGGACCAAGGGGCAGGCCTGGAACTGCGGCATCCTTCGCCGCGCGGGCGAGACTCGCGCGAATGACCCTCGGGCCGCCAGAGCGTTATCCTCACACCTGATCGGCCGAAGAAGCGTCATCCTGAGGAGCCGCCGCGCGATCCTGGTTCGCGCGGAGAGCCATGGCGGCGACGAAGGATCTTGCATGCGAAACGAGAGGCCGGCTCTGATGCTCGGGGCCGGCCTCCTGCGTGTCCACGTCTCGATCTCCCGCGATTCCTGGACGCGTCGTCCTGAGTCCTCCAGCGGCTCGCCGGACCCTGTGGGATAACGGCAGCTGTTCAACCTCCCCCAGGGGTTTTGGGGGAGGTGGGTGAGCTCCGCGAGCCCGGAGGGGGCACTCGCGCGGGGCCTGCTGCATGCCCACAGCCAACCCTCCCTTCCAGCCGCGCGATCCTGGTTCGCGCGGAGAGCCATGGCGGCGACGAAGGATCTTGCATGCGAAACGAGAGGCCGGCTCCGATGCTCGGGGCCGGCCTCCTGCGTGTCCACGAGCGCCAGGATCACCGCGCCGCATGATCGGCCCGCCGAGGTACGCGCGCGCGTCGAATGTGAACGAGCGTTCACCATCACCATCACCATCACCATCACCAGCGCTCCGTGCGCGGATCGAACGAGGCCAGCACCCGCTCGAACACGGGGAGCAGCGCGTCGTGGTCGGGCTCCAGCGTATTGAGCGAGACGAGAAAGATGGCGCCGTCGCGGTAGGTGGCGTACGACGTGAGCCGCCACCGCACGCCCCCCAGCTCCGCCACCTCGGACAGGTAGCCCGCCGGCTCGCCGGCCAGGATGCGCACCTCCGTTTCGGCGCGCAGCACGGCGTGCCCGTCGCGGGTGACGGACAGCCCCTGCACCAGGGCCAGCAGCGCGCTGTCCGTCAGCTGCTCCCGGGTGGCCAGCTCGCGCGCCGTGGCGGCGCGGCCGTTGGCCTCGTCGCGGAACGCCCGCACGTCGTTGTCCGTCACCTCGCGGCGCAGGCGCAGCTCCGTGGCGCGGCGCCAGAACGCGAGCGTGTCCGCGCGGTTCAGCGGGGCGGGGAGCTGGTCGCCGCCCACCACGTAGATGGCGTTGTCGCCGTCCATGGCCGTGATCTGCAGGTCCGCCGTGTCCTGCCAGGCGACCTCCCAGCGCGCCGGCAGCGAGACGGACAGGCGCACGGCCTCGTCCATGCCCGTGCCCGCGCAGCCGTGGCGCGTCATCTCCGTCCCCGCCGCGGCGGACGCCTCGCGGATGCACGTGGGCAGGCGCCGGGTGTCCGGCTGCGCGGCCAGGGGCGCGGCGGCCAGGACGGCCAGGGCCACGGCGACAAGGCGGATGTGGGTCATCGTCATTCCCGGTTGTTCTCCATTGTGATGCGCATCACCACCGCTCCGTGCGCGGTGCGAACGCGGGCAGTCCCCCCTCGAAGACGGGGACGGCGTTGGAAAAGGCGGCCTCCGGCGTCAGCAGGCTGACGATGAAGAGGGCGCCATCCCGCACGGTGACGTACGAGACGGCGGACCACTCCGTCCCGTCCTCCGTCCACGTCTCGGCCAGGTAGCCGGCCGGCTCGCCCGCCAGCTCCCGCACCTCCAGCTGGTGCCGCGTGACCGTGCGTCCTTCGTCCTCCTCCACGGAGAGCGCCTGCGCCATCGCCCGCAGCAGGTCATCGTCCAGCTGCGCCAGCGTGGCCAGCGCGCGCGCCGTGTCGATCCGGCCGCCGGCCTCGTCGCGAAAGGCGTCCACCTCGTCCGCGGACTGGACCTCGCGCCCGGCGGCCATCCCCGTGGCGCGCATCCAGAAGCCCAGCGTGTCCTCCGGCGTGCGCGGCTCCGGGAGCTGGTCCGCGCCCGCGACCTGGATGACGACGTCGCCCTGCGAGGCCGCGAGCACCAGGTGCCCCGAGTCCTGCCACTCCACGTCCCACCCGTCCGGCAGCGAGGCGGCAACGCGCACGGCCCCGTTGGCGCCCGTGCCCGCGCAGGCGTAGCGCGTGGCCACCGGTTCCGCCGCGACGGACGCCTCGCGGACGCACGTGGGCTGGCGGCGCGGCGCGTCCGGCTGGGCGGCGAGCGTGGCGGGGGCGCACAGGGCCACGAGCAGCGCGGCGCGCGAAATCCATCCCATGACGGTCATTCTGGTTGTCTTTCGATGATGCCCGGCGCGTCCCTGCGCTCCGTGCGGGGATGAAACGAGGCCAGCACGCGGTCAAAGAGGTCCGTCCGCGCCGCGAAATCCGCCTCGGGCGTGCGAAACGTGAGGACAAAGACGGCGCCGTCGCGCGCGGCGACGTACGTGACGACGCGCGCGTCGCCCGCCGGGCCCCGCACGCGCTCCGAGAGGTAGCCCGCCGGCTGGCCCGCCAGCGAGCGGATCTCCACCGTCGCCTCCACCACCTCCTCGCCCCCGTAGCCGGCGGAGCGCGCGCGCGTCATGGCCACCAGCACGCTGTCCCCCTGCTGGTGCCGGGTGATGCGCGCGCGGACGGAGTCAATGCGCTCGCGTCGCACGAGCCGCGTGTCCTCGATGCTTGCCAGGGTGAACTCCGCCTCCGCCAGGATGGCCAGCGCCTGCTCGCGCAGAAACGCCGTGTCCGCTGCCGTGAACGGCTCGGGAAACGCGTCCGCGGCGAGCACCCGCACGCGCGCGGCGCCGTCCCCCGCCGTCAGCAGCAGCCCCGCCGAGTCGCGCGCGGCGAGCGCCCAGCCGGGGGGGAGGTCGATGGAGACGCGCACGTCGCGGTGCAGCCGCGCCCCCACGCAGTGGTGGCGCGTCATCTCGCCGGGCGCGGTGGCGGAGGGCTCGTGCGCGCAGGCCGCCGCGTCCGGCTGGGCGGCCAGCGGGGCCGCCGCGACGAGCGCCGCGGCGGCCAGCCAGGAGATGCGCGTCACTCGCGGAACAGCTTGTAGACGCCGTACCAGAACGAGAGGGCGCCCATGGTGCCCGTGAGGAAGGGAAAGAGCGGCACGCCGTCTTCCCCGTCCTCGCCCTCCATCTGCCTGGTGGCGTACATGGTCGCCGCGCCCACGGCGATGAGCGTCACCCCCGTCACCTGGTGCGGCATGGCGGCGGACATCCGCGTCTCGCGCGCGGTGGCGGGCGCCGGCGTGAGCCGCGCGTCCCACGTGGGCGCCGCCATCGAGGCGGACGGCGCGGGGGCGGATTCGCGGACGTCGGCGGATTCCTGGGCCGCGGCGGGGAGCGCCGCGGCCAGGAGCAGGAGGACCGCGGCGGCGGCGGTCCGGATCGATCGCGTCATGTCGTGTCCCGGATGGATGGCAGTGCGGCTCACGCGCCGATGGGGGCAAAGGCGATGGCCGCGTACCCGGTGTAGCGGATGAGGGCGCCCAGGGGCTCGGCCGAGGTCTTTTCCAGCGCCCGTCCGCCAAAGATGAGCCCGGCGCCCAGGGCCACCAGCACCCACGCGCCGCTGCCGCCGCCGGAGACGGCCGGCATGCGCCGGCGCGTCGGCACGGCCGGCGCGAAGGGGAGCGCGGACCCGGGCACCAGCCGCCCGTCCGCCGCCGCCAGCGACGCGGACGCGTTCGGCGCGGCGAAGCGCGGGGCGGAGAGGGCGGACGTCCGCGGGGCGGCAGATGCGTGCTCCGCGGGGGGCGCCGGCGCGCGTTCCGTCCGCGGCGCCGCGTCGTTCGTAGCCTCTGCATCGTTCGCGGCCTCGGGGCGTTCCGCCGGCTTGACGATGAGCGTGTAGCGGCCGGCGTCGTCCGGGGTGAACGCGCGGGCTTGGATGAGCAGCGGGCCGCCGGCCATGGCGCGGTACTCCGCGCGGGCGTCCGTGCCGGGGCCGCCGTCGTCGTCCTCCACGGTGGAGGTGACGGACGGGTGACGTGTGGGCCCCGTGACGGAAAGCCGGGCGTCGAAGTCGTCCGACGACATCCGCACCACCAGCGCCTCGCTTGCATGGGCGGCGTAGGTGTACAGGTCGTACGGCGTGCCGTCCCGCAGGCGCGCGCTGCCGGGGCCCAGCTCGCCCTCCACGGCCTGCGCCAGCCGCAGCGGCGTGGGATCGGCGGACGCCACCTGCTCCGGGGCGGCGGCGCGCGGCGCGGCGGACCCGCGGGCAGACTCCACCACGAGGGTGTAGCGGCCCGTCTCGCCCGCCGACAGCGAGTTCACGCGCACCACCAGCGGGCCGTCGCGCCGGGCCGTGTACTCCACGCGGGAGTTGGTGCCGCCGCCGCCGTCGTCATCGATCACGGGCTCCTGCATCTGCCCGTTCTCGCCCAGCACCATCACGCCCAGCACGGTGTCGAAGTCGTCGGACGAAAGGCGGACCACCACGCGTTGCCCGCGGCGCGCCTGGAACAGGTAGTCCTTGTAGTACGAACCGTCGTCCAGCGTGCGGCCGCCCGCCGTGAGCTCGCCCTGCACGGGCCGCCCCACGGTCAGCATGGATTCATCCGCGCTGCCCTGGTTGTTGTTGGGGGGTGCCTGTCCCCCGGGCTGCACCTGCAGCGTGTAGCGGCCCGTCTCGCCGCCCGCCAGGCTGTTCACGCGCAGGACCACCGGGCCGTCGCGGTCCGCCGTGTACTCCACGCGGGAGTTGGTGCCGCCGCCGCCGTCGTCGTCCACCGCCACGTTCTCCAGCGTGCCGTTGGCGCCGCCCGCGCGGCCCACGTGCAGCACCGCGTCAAAGTCGTCGGACGAAAGCAGGACGGTGATGCGCTCGCCCCGCCGCGCGCGGTAGGTGTAGTCGTCGTAGAACGACTCGTCGGCCAGCTGCCGGTCGCCCGCGGCCAGCTCGCCCGTGGCGCGGCCGTTCATCCGCAGCTCCGAGCCGGACGCCGATCCGCCGCCGCCGTTGGCGTTGCCGGATCCGCCGGGGCGGTTGGAGCGCACGGTAAAGATGTAGTCGCCCGTGGAGCCGGGGCGGCCCAGGGAGACGTTGCTGGCCACCTGGATGAGGATGCGCCCCGCGGCCGGCACCCGGCCCGTGGCCGTGAGCGTGCGCCCGCGGCGGCCGCGCTGCTCCACGACGTCCTTGGGCCCGCCGCCGCGCCAGTGCGTGGTGGCCGTGACCTCGGGGTCGATCTCGCGCGACTCCAGGACGAACGTGAGCTGCTCGCCCGCCTGCGCCTCGTAGAAGTAGCTGTCGTAGGGGCGGCCCGTGCACGCGTCCGTCCCGTTGTACCGGTCACCCGGCAGCGTGTAGTCCTCGCGGGCCAGGGCGCCGCGCACCGTCTGCCCCGCCGTGAGCGTGGGCGCGCCGCCCGTCCGCGTGCCGCACGGCTGCGCCTGGGCGGGAAGGGCCGCCATCATCATCAGCCCGGCCGCCATCCACGGCGCCCTCACGCGGGCAACCCCCGCGCATCCTCCGCCCGCACGGCGAAGTAGTCGTTGTCCGAGACGTCGCGGGTGGCGCCGTCCACGAACGCGCGCACGTGCTCCACCGACTCGCCTTCCCACAGGAACACGCCGCGGGTGCCGTCGGCGTTGGGGTACACGGTGTGGACGCGGATGCCTTCGGGAAGGTTGGGCAGCGCCTGGGTGGCGCGCTCCCAGAACTCGCGCGGTTCGCGCACGGCGTGGGTGCAAAGGACGTACATCTGGGGCTCCGGATGGAAGGGACGACAGGGGCCCGGTCAGGCCCGGCGGGCGGGGCGTGGACCTACGGCCCCCGTACCCGCGTACCAACGATGGCAGGCCGGCGTATCCCAGCCGCATCCCACGCGTATCCCTGGCGTTGCGCGGCGTCCCGTGGGCCGGATACTTTGCAGAACCTTCGCGTTTCCCTCCCCGCGAGTCCCCCCGTGTACGACCTCCGCACCCTGGGCACGCTGGACCTGCGCGGTCCGGACGGCGCCTCGCTCGCTCCCGTGCTGGCCCAGCCCAAGCGCGCCGCGCTGCTGGCGTACGTGGCCCTGGCCCGTCCGCACGGACCCGTGCGGCGCGACCTGCTGCTGGCCGCGTTCTGGCCCGAGCTGCCGGACGACCGCGCCCGGGCCGCCCTGCGCAACGCCCTCAGCTTTCTTCGCAAGGCCGCGCCGGGCATCCTGGCCGCGCGCGCGGACGACGTGGTGGAGGTGGCGGCGGACGTGCTCACCTGCGACGTGCGGCGGATGGAGCTGGCGCTGGCATCGGGCGACGTGGCGGGGGCCCTGGCGCACTACGGGGGCGACCTGCTGGCGGGGCTGCACGTGGACGCCGGCCCCGCGTGGGAGCACTGGCGCGACGCCGAGCGGGTGCGGCTGCGGC
Source organism: Longimicrobium sp. (assembly GCF_036280135.1). Classification (GTDB taxonomy): domain Bacteria; phylum Gemmatimonadota; class Gemmatimonadetes; order Longimicrobiales; family Longimicrobiaceae; genus Longimicrobium. The sequence continues at coordinate 733 of NZ_DASURI010000423.1, read as the reverse complement.
ACGTGGCCCTGGCCGCCGCCCGCGGCGCCGCCGAGGCCGCGCGGGGACGGGGCGACGCCGCCGGTGCCGTGGCGCTGGCCCGCCGCGCGTGCGAGATCGACCCCGACGACGAGCCCAGCGTCCGCCGGCTGATGGAGCTGCTGGCCGAGGCGGGCGACCCGGCCGGCGCCCTGCGCGAGTACGACCGCTTTGCCGCCCGCCTCATGCGCGAGCTGGAGGTGCAGCCCGCGCCGGAGACCGAGGCCCTGCGCCGCGCCCTCCGCGTCCGCGCCGAGCCCACGCTGATCCCGCCCGCCATCCGCCCCGCTCCGTCCGCCGATCTCGCCGCCACGAACCCGGTTTCGGTGGATGCGCATCCGGCCGAAGGGCGATCGGCGGATGCGGGTCTGCCCGACGCGCGTTCCGCCGATCCGCATCTGCTCCCGTCGCACCCGGCGGATTCCCCTCCGGCCGATTCCGTTGCTTCCGATCCGAATCCGCCGCATCCGATCACGGTCGCGGTCGATGCGGGGACGGTGGATGCGGATCGCGCGGAAGGCCGTCCCGTGCGCGTATCCGCATCGTCCCCCGCGCCGGCGGACGATGGGCGGAGCGGGGCGGATGCGACGCCGCGCCGGGCCCGACGCCGGTGGGTAGGCGCCGTGGCCGTGACGGCGATGGTGATGGTCGCCGCCCTGCTGTTTCCGCGGATGCGCGACGCGGTGGCGGCGTTCCGCGGGCCGGCGCCGGTGGA
>NZ_DASURI010000422.1:0-6402 GCF_036280135.1 Longimicrobium sp. | reverse complement strand
CACAGCAGTTGTCTTCCTGAGGGGCCCTCACGAACTCGACCGCGCCGGGTGCGTGCGGCCCCGAAGGATCTTCCCGCCCTGGCAAGGACCCAGTCCAGCGGCGAAGTCCCTGCCCCACGAAGGAGATCCTTCGGTCGCGCCCGTCGTCTCGTGAACGGGCGAATCCTGCGCGGGCGCTCCCTCAGGAAATCAACACTGATCTGCAGTGTTTATGCGGATTCTGGATCAGTCCACGCGCTGCGCCACCAGCTCGGGCGCGCCGCCGCCGGTCACGCGCAGGCGCACGACGCGGCCCGCATCGTCGCGCTCGAAGGTAAACTCGCGGTCCAGCTCCCGGATGAAGAAGCGCGGCTCCGTCGCGGAGAGCGGATACAGCACCCGCGGCGCCGGCCAGTTGGCGCCGGCGCCCTCCAGCCGCCCGTCCCGCACCGTGAACTCGAGCGTGACGGGGTTGTCCCCCGCGGACTGGTAGCGGCCGGGGACCCCGGCGAGGGCCGCCGGGTCCAGCGCCGCGGCGGTCTTTTCCACCGGCTGAAAGCGCGGCCAGCCGTACTCGCGCGCCAGGGCGCGCACCAGCTCCGCGCCCAGGTCGCTCCCCGCGTCGGAATTGGTCATGATCACCACGCCCTGGCCCCGCTCGGGGAACAGGAGCATCTGCGCGCGGTAGCCGCGGTTGCTGCCCGTGTGGCCATAGGACGCGGCGGGGGTGCCCATCCGGTCCAGCTGCAGCCCCAGGCCAAAGCCGCCGCCGCTGGCGGAGGGCTGCGGCGTGAGCATCTGCCGCGCGACGTCGGGGGTAAGGGAACCCACGGCCTGTCCGCCGGCCGCGCGCCGCACGGCGATCAGATAGCGCGCCAGGTCCGACGGCGTGGTCCACAGCCCCGCGGCGGCGGTCTCCGGGTAGCGGTTCCATCCGCCGGGCACGGGCGTGCCGCGCCGGTCGTGGCCGCGGGCGGTGCGGGCCGCGCGATCCGGCGCGACGTCCAGGTCGTAGCTGGAGTGCATCATGCCCAGCGGCCGCAGCACCGCCTCGCCCAGGTAGGCAGCGAGCGGCCGGCCCGTCACGTCCTCCACCATCAGCTGCATCACCGTCATCCCGCCGCCGGAGTAGCGCGTCAGCGAGCCGGGCAGGGTGTCCACCCGCACGGGCGCCGTGTTGGCCGGCGCTTGGCCGTCCAGGATCTGCACCGTGGTGGGGAGCGGCGCGCCCGACGGGTAGCCGGGAAAGCCGGAGACCGTGAGCCCGGCGCCGTGGCTCAGCAGCCGCCGCAGGGTCACCTTTTCACGCGCCGTGAACGCGTTCTCCGGCACGCGCCAGGAGCGCAGCGCGGTGTTCACGTCCGCGTCCAGCGACAGGTCGCCGCGCTGCACCAGCAGCAGGGCCCCCACGGTCGCCACGGGCTTGCTGATGGAGGCGGCCTGAAAGAGCGTCGCCGTGTCGGCGGGGGCGCCGCCGGCCTCGAGCACGCCGTACGCGCGCGCCCACTCGATGCGCCCGTCGTTGATGACGGCGATGCTGACGGCCGGCGTGTTCAGCGCCCGCATCCGGTCGGCGATGCCCGCGCCCTGGCCCGGCGTGCCCGCCACGACCACCGGCGTGAGCAGGCCGTTCTCCACGCGCCGGATGCGGGCTTCCAGCGCGGTGTCCTGGGCCGATGCCGACGAGGCCGCCACCAGGGCCGCGACGGAGAGAGAGAGGTGCGTTCGCATGGAAGGATCGTTCGCTCGAGTGCAGGGTGTCCGGCAGGTCACAAAATTGTCGACACCGATAAGGGGCGATACGGTTGCCTTCCCCCGCGGGATTCACCGCCCGCAGAAGACGCGCGGCCATCCGTGGAGATGAACAACACGGAGACGGGCCGGCGGTACGCCGCGCGTCCGGGGAAACGACGGCGAAGACGCGGACCGTCCCCCGAAGCGAAGACGCGCGGCCGGTCTTCGGGGCCGCGCGCCCTCACCCGTGGACGGGGCCAGCTCAGCCTGCGTCCGGCAGGTCCAGCCGCACCCAGCGCGACCAGTCCGACGGGGTGCCGCGGTTGTTGCGGTGCGAGCCGGGGCTCACCTCCGCGCCGTCCGTCTCCGTGGGAAAGAGAAAGAGGGAGCCCAGCAGGATCTCGCCCGTGGGGATTCCCATCCACCCGAACGCGTCCGCCCCGCGCAGGGCGCCGCCGCTGGCCCAGTAGTTGGGGATGCCGCGCGCCTGCGCCGCCAGCAGCAGGTTCTGCACGGCGGCGCCGGCCGCGGCCACGTGCTCCATGTTCTCTTCCGTGGCCTCGAACAGCCCCATGTGCTCGCCCTTCGCGGGGTTGGGCAGCCACGTGGCCTGCACGAGCGCCGAGGCCGCGGCCAGCATCCGCGGGATCTTGCTCTTGTCGCCGCGCGCGAGGAGCGCAAGGCGCAGGGCCCGGCAGCCGTCCGCGTCCACCAGGTAAAAGCGCCACGGGACAATGCTCGTCAGCGCGCCCTCCAGGTGCGTGCGCGCGGCCACGCGGTGGAACGGCGCCCAGCCCGCCACGTCGACGAGCTCCTCCACGACGGGGCGGACGTCCGTCACGGGGAACGCCTCGTCCGCCAGCACCTTGACCGTCCGCCGCTCGCGGATCACGCCGTCTACGATTCCTGCTCGATCCTCAGCCATCTCGCCTTGCATCTGGTCTCTTCCAATCCATGGACGGCGGATGATAACGGGACGGGCCCCGGCGTGTAATCCCCGTCCGGCGGACAAGGCGGGACGGTCAGCTGGACTCCAGGTTCAGCCACACGCGCGAAAAGTCGCCCCGGCGCAGGTCATCCTCGTGCGCCAGCACCTGCAGGTAACCGGCGTCGCCGAACATCAGGTTCACCTCGTCGACGGAATCCACCGTCAGCAGGTGGGTCCACCGCGCGGCGCCGGCCATGTCCAGCGTGCGCCGCCGATCGTACGCGTACCGCCAGGCCGGGTTGACCTCGCGCATCACGTACGCGTCCTCGCGCGGGTCGTAGCCGATGCCGGCCGCGTGGCCCAGCAGCTTGCCGGCATGCCCGCCGCCAAGGGCCCAGCCCAGCGCCTCCATCGTCTCCTCCGCGCCGTCCTCGTCCCCGTCCGCGATGGCCTCGACGAGCGCGTAGTAGTCGCGCGTGGCCCAGCGCGGAAGGTCGGCGCCAAGGTCAAACACAAGCCCGTGGGGCGCCAGGTCGTCGTACCAGTCGGTGATGAGCTCCGCGCCCTCCGGCGGCCGGCGCGGGCGCAGCGGCTCGTCGCCCGTGTAGACGAGGAGCTGATCGGCATGGTCCTCGTTCTCGTCCGCGAACAGGTACAGCATCCCGCGGGACGGCAGCGGATTTTCGGGAAATGGTGGCAGCTCGGCGAGGCGGATCTGCAGGAGAAAGCTCCGCAGACGGCCGAGGGTCGGGTCCACGGGCCAGGGGATGGAGTCCGGCAGGTCCGGCAATCCGCCGATGCGGCTCTGCCCCACGCCGCCCTGCCCCGCCGCGCCCAGGCCGATGTAGATGGCCGGCCGCACCGCCGACAGAATCGTATCGCGGTGCGCGTCCAGCCCGGCCGCGCGGATCGCATCCTCCAGCCGTCCCGTGTCCATCCATCCTCCCGGTGCTCGTCGTCCGTTCTCCTCGCGTGGGGCGGGAGCGTAGCGGCGCGGACATCCCGCGGGCAAGGCGACGGCGCTGGTGATCCATCCGTTCCCGGATATCTTTCCACGCTCGTCCACCCGGCAGGCCAGACCCAGGAAAGGATTCAAACCGATGAGCAGCGGACCGCGGTTCGGGATGGTGGTGGAGTACGTGAAGGACGTGCAGGCGGCGCGCCGCTTCTATGTGGAGGTGATGGGGCTCAGGGCGGAGCGCGAGCACCCCACGTACGTGCAGTTCGAGCACTACGCCATCACGAGCGACGCGGCCCTGGCGGGCAGCGGCGAACCGGAGACGTACTGGCTGGTGGACGACGTGGAGGCGGCCTTCCGCGCCCTGTCCGAGGGGACGGAGATCGTCCTGCCGCTGACCACCAAGCCGTTCGGGACGATGTTCGGCATCCGCAACGCGGACGGGCGGCCGGCGTACCTGCTGCAGTTCGCGGCCAACCGGCCCAGCACGGCCGTGGAGTGACCGCGGCGGAGGCACGTCGCCGGGGCGGGACGCACCGGAACGCGACAACTTCCGCTCCGGACGGCGCGCTACGAAGGCGCTGATACGCGGGCCTTTCCCGCCGCCGCCGGGGAACGTACCTTGCGGCGGCATCCGGCACCGGCCCACGCCGGAAGACACGAGCACGCTCCCGCCTGGCCCATGGCCGGGCCTGCGAAAACGGCAAACCCGTCGAAAGGCGGGGACGCAAAGCCACGAGGCTACCGCCGCGCCCATGCGGCCATGCCGGTCGGGCTACCGAACAGGTGCTGTCCATGCGCACTTCGCCCCACACGCCCCCGCCCGTACCCGGCGCACACCTCGACGTGCTGCGCGGCCTGGCCGCGTCCACCGTGGACCGGCTGCGGCTGGGCGCGTGCGTCATCGTCCCCGACAGCGCCGACGCGTCGCTGCACACGGCCGGCGCGGCCGAGCACCAGCAGGTGCTGCTGGGTCTCCTTCTTCACCACCGCGCCGTCCTGCGCGAGGTGCGCGCGGACGACGCGCGCGTCCTGGACCCGCCGGAGACGGACGGGCCCGCGGCCTTTGCCCCCGGCACCCTCGCCCTCGCCAAGCTCTCGCTTTCCGCCACGGAATCGCTCGGCTGCATGCTCGCCCTGCACCCGGGCGGATGGGCGGACGGGGAGCTCGTGGCCCTGCGCGCGCTGGCCGACACCGCGCTGTCGGAGCTGCGCTGCCTGCGCGAGACGGAGGCGCGGCGCCAGGCGCAGGAACGGGCGTGGCTCATGGAGCGCGCCCTGGACGAGGTGGAGACGGGGGTGACCATCACGAACCAGCAGGGCGCCATCGTCTACACCAACGCGGCCGAGGCGCGCATGCACGGCTACCGGCCCGAGGACCTCGCGGGCCGCCCGGCGCGGTCGCTGGGCCCGCCGGAGCGGTGGAGCGCGGAGGCCGGGCTGCCCCCGCGCCCCCTGCGCCGGTGGATGCGGGAGCGGCTGAACGTGCGGCACGACGGCACCCTCTTTCCCGTCCGCCTGTGGTCCGACGTCGTCTCCGCGGACGACGACCGCCCGCTGGGGCTGGTGACGTGGAGCAAGGACCTGAGCGGCACCCCGGACGGGTCCGCGCCCTCCACGGAGGCCGAGCGCGACGGGCTGACGGGGCTGCCCAACCGGGCGGCCTTCCTGCGCGCGCTGGGGCAGGCGTGCGACGCGCGGCGCGAGGGGCGCGGCGGGCACTTTGCCGTGCTGTTCGTGGACCTGGACCGGTTCAAGGCCGTCAACGACCGCATGGGCCACGCAACGGGCGACGCCTTCCTGGGCATCGTGGGCGAGCGGCTGGCGGCGTCCGTGCGGCCCACGGACCTGGTGGCGCGCATTGGCGGGGACGAGTTCGCGGCCCTGCTGCACGGCGTGGAGCGCGAGCACGACGCAATTGCCGTCGTGCAGCGCATCCAGGCGCTGCTGGGCGCGCCCGCCATCGTGGGCGACGTGGAGATGACGGCGTCCGCCAGCATCGGCGTGGCGCTGGGCGACAGCGCCGACACGCCGGAGGGCATTTTGGCCGTGGCGGACCGGGCCATGTACCGCGCCAAGACGCTGGGCGCGGGGCACCACGGCGTCAGCGAGCCCGGCGTGCTGGCGCACGAGGAGGCGCTGCTGCAGGTGGAAAAGGACCTGCGACGCGCCATCGCCCGGGACGAGCTCCTGCTGCGCTTTCAGCCCATCGTCTGCCTGGAGGACGGGCGGCTGGAGGGGCTGGAGGCACTCGTCCGCTGGAACCACCCGGAGCGCGGGCTGCTGGGTCCGCAGGCGTTCCTGCCCGTGGCCGAGGAGACGGGCAGCATCGTGGAGGTGGACCGCTGGGTGCTGGCCGCCGCCGCGCGCCAGCTGCGCGACTGGGGCAACAATCCCCTGCTGCGCGACGTGCCCGTGAGCGTGAACTTCTCCGGGCGGCACGTGGTGCACCCGCGGCTGGTGCAGGACGTACAGCGCACGCTGCTGGAGAACGGGGTCGAGGCGCGCCGGCTGATCATCGAGGTCACGGAGACGTCGTTCGTGGAGGACTACCAGACGGCGGCGTCCGTGCTGGCGGCCCTGCGCGCGCACGGCGTCCGCATCTGCCTGGACGACTTCGGGACGGGGTACTCGTCGCTGGGCTACCTGCGCCAGTTCGGGTTCGACCGGCTCAAGATCGACCGGTCGTTCATCCAGCGCATCGCGGAAAACGCGTCGGACCAGGCCATCGTCCGGAGCATCGTGGCCCTGGCCGAGGCGCTGAACCTGCGGCTGACGGCGGAAGGCGTGGAGACGGCCGTGC
>NZ_DASURI010000421.1:0-9049 GCF_036280135.1 Longimicrobium sp. | reverse complement strand
GGATCGGGTACTTTGCGCTCGACGCGCTCCCGGGCGACGGGGGCGATTACGTGGTGGACCTGGGCCGCGCCTGCACCGTTTCCGTCCGGCTGCTGCCCCGGCGGGCAAAGATCGCGTCGCTCGCCCCGGACTCGGTCGCGGAGCTTCGCTACAAGCTCGCTGAAGCGTACGCGATGCGCGACCTTGCGGTGCTCGCCGAGTTGCAGTCGATGGTCGGCCAGCGAATCCTGCACGCGGAAGCCCTCCCCAAGTCCAGGAAGAAAAGCGCGCTGGTGCTGCACCTGGAGGACGGGGACCTTGTCCACCTCGAGATCCGCCGTCCCCGGGACGAATTGCCCGGGGAGATCACGCGCACGCCGTCTCCGTCCCGCTGAGTTCCAGACCAACTGCATTCTCACGCAGAGGGAGCAGAGGCAGCAGAGTACCCCGGTTCCAGCACGGAGCCGGGGTTTCTGCTGTATGGCAACCTCTTACTGCATTCTCACGCAGAGCCGCAGAGGCGCAGAGGGGCCTCGTCGCACGATGAAGTACTCTGCGTCCTCCGCGGCTCTGCGTGAGAATGCAGTTGCTCCTGGACCATGCGCCTGCAATCGGCCGAATTGTGGAAGAAGTGGATTTTTGAAGTGGATGCGTGAACCGGGTTTCGTGGATTGAGTTCAGCAGGACGCAGGTTCCGTCTACAATTTCCACTCACAATCCGTCGAAAGCGCCGTTTGTTTATAGCGTAAATATCTGTAGATCATCGCGTTGCCGGATCGGCGGGGGATGCGCGCATCCGCGTTCGTGACGAGATTGGACGGGAAAGGATTCTCATCCTCCCCCTCCCCTAGGACAGGAGCACCCCATGCTGCGCCTCCGGATGCATCCCGCCGCCGTCGCCGCGGCGGCCCTCGTCACGCTCGCCGCCTGTACGGACACGGGCACGTCGCCCACGGCCCCGCTCGGGCCGGGGCCCCAACTGGCCGTCTCGGCCTACGCGTCGCAGATCGTCATCAACGAGGTCATGGCCGACCCCGGCGCCGTGGCGGACGCGGACGGCGAATGGCTGGAGATCCACAACACGGGCACCACCGCCGTCAACCTGCAGGGCTGGACCCTCGCCTCCAACAACGATTCGCCGCAGATCATCTCCAGCGCCGTCACCATCCCCGCGGGCGGCTACGCGGTGCTGGCCCGCAACGGCAGCGCGACCCTCAACGGCGGCATCACGCCGGCGTACGCGTACGCCGTGCTCAACCTGGCCAACACAGCGGACTGGGTGGCCCTGCGCGACGGCGGCGGCGCCAGCGTGGACTCCGTCGCCTGGTCCACCGCGATGCCGGCGGGCGCCTCGCGCTGCGTGAGCAACCCCGGGCTGGACAACCTCGACGCAAAAGGCGCCAACTGGCATACCAGCACGGCCGCGTTCGGCGCGGGCGACAAGGGGTCGCCGGGGGCGCGCAACGAGGGCAAGAAGGGCGCGCTCGTCGTCCGCATCATCGACGCGGGGCAGGCGGACGCCATCTTCATCGAGAACGGAAAGACGCGCATCATCCTGGACGCGGGCCAGGGGCTGGGCCGCATGGCGGACCTGGTCCAGGAGTTCGGGATGGCCAACGGCACCATCGACATGATGTTCATGTCCCACGCCCACTACGACCACCACGGCGGACTGCGCGAGTTCTTCAAGTCCGCGCACAACATCAACATCCCCATCTTTTTCGAGAACAAGGACGCGCAGGCCAGCACCACCCTGCAGGAGCTGCGCGACTCGCTGGCGGCGCGCTCCGGCCGCGGCGTGCTGGACTACCGCGACACCGACAACGCGTGCGGCACCGGCGCCGCCATCTGCACGTTCGTCCTGGACGGCGGCGCAAAGCTGCACGTGATGCGCCCCAAGCCCACCGGCGACGTGAACGACCGCTCCGTCCCCCTCAAGCTCGTGGGCCCGGACAGCGCCAGCTTTACCATGTGGCTCAGCGGCGACGCGGAGCACGGCGCGCTGGCGTACTTCGACTCCGTGGGATACGACGTGTCGCCGGGGATGAACGTGGACGTGGTCAAGGGCAACCACCACGGCAGCTGCAACGGCATCAGCAGCCGGTTCCTGGACCTGACGTCGCCGTCGTGGATCACCTTTGGCGTCAGCGCGACCAACGGCTACCACCACGTGCACACGCAGACCAAGACGCTGCTGGCCGGCCGCTCCATTCCCTGGTACCGCTCGGACGGCAACGGCCGCATCACCTTCACCACGCCGGGAACGCCCGGCGGCGGCTACACGGTCTCGGTGGAAAAGGGCACGCCCAGCATGGACGGCGCCGCGGACGAGACCTCCAGCCAGGCGGAGTGCAACAACCTGTAACGCCCGCGCGTGCTCGCGGACAGCAGGGCTCTCCTCCCACCGTCCGGCCGAGCAACTGATTTTTTCACGCAGAGCCGCGGAGGCGCAGAGTACTTCGTCACGCGATGAAGTACTCCGCGTCCTCTGCGGCTCTGCGTGAGACTGCAGTTGCCGTTGCTCACGGACGATGCGCGGACACGACCTCCGTCAGCAGGGCCTCGTAGCGGTCGATCATGGCGGCGAGCGAGAACTCGGCCCGGATGCGCGCGCGGCCGGCGGCGGCCATCCGCGCGCGCATCGCATCGTCGCGGGCCAGGGTGACGAGCGCGGCGGCCAGCGCATCCGGATCGCGCGGAGGCACGAGCAGGCCCTCCGCGCCGGGGCGGACGATCTCGGGGAGGCTGCTGGCATCCGCCGCGACGACGGGCGTGCCCACGGCCAGCGCCTCCGCCACCACCAAGCCGAACCCCTCCCAGTGCGACGGCACCGCCAGCACGTCCAGCGCCTTGATGACGGCCACGGCGTCCGCACGGTAGCCCAGCCAGCGGACGCGCGGAGCAACCGCCAGCAGGGCACCGGCGCCCGCCTCCTCCGGGCCCGTGCCCACCATCACCAAGTGCGTGTGCGGCAGGGCAGCCGCCACGGCCGGCCAGGCGCGCGCCAAGTCCAGGATCCCCTTCCGCTCGTCGAAGCGGCCCACGAATCCGATCCCCAGCGCGCCCGGCGGCAGGCCCAGGTCCGCCGGCGAAAGCGTGTCCAGGGCGGCCGCGTCGACGCCGTTGTGGATCATCCGCACGCGCTCCGGCCGCAGCCAGGGCGCGGACTGGAGCATCGTCCGGCGCGTGGACGCGGAGTTGGCCACGTGCAGCGCGGGAAGCCAGCCGTACAGCACGCGAAAATGCGGCGTGCGCTTGAGCGGCCGGTCGTTCGCGCGCCGCACGACGACGGGGATGCCCAGCGCCCGCGCCGCCGGGCCCGTGAGCCGCACGTCCTTTTCCATCAGCGTCAGCACGACGTCCGGTCGGTGGCGGCGCAGCGCGGCGGCCGCGCGGGCGATGGCGAGCGGGCTCAGGTCCATGCCGCGCGCCACGGGCTCCAGCGGCACCCGTCCCGTCAGCCGCGCCTGCAGGGGCGAGTCCGGCCGGCAGAACACCGTCACGGCGTGGCCGCGCGCCCGCAGCCCCAGCGCGAGCGCCTCCGTCACGACGTGCACGCCGCCCCACGCGTACGACGCGTTGCTGAGGACGATGCGCAGCCCGCCGCCCCCCGATCCCGGGACGACGGGCGGAGGTGCGAGCGCAACGCCGTCGAGAACGTCAGCCACGGCAAACGTCTCCCGCCGCCCCACGATGGGCCGATCACGGGGCCTCGCACGCGGAATGCGCGCGGGCACGCCGGCATCCGCACCCGGCACGGGGGCGTGCGCGGGGTGCGCCGATGGTTCTGTGTGACGTGAGTCCGTCGGCGGCGGGAGAGGATCGCCCGGCGTAGATGGGCGGCGCCGCCGACACGCCCCCGGAGCGGGGACGGTTCTCAGTCTAGCGAGGGTCCGCGGGGGAGCAAGGAAACGCTTGTCGTGCGCGGACTTCCGGGTCCTGCGATGGAACGGATGCGCGCGCCGAGGCGGATCAGGAGCGCGGCAGGGCGGATCGGCCAGGGCGGGACGCGGCGACGTCGCGCAGGAGCCGGTCGTAGCCGTCCACCATCGTCTCCAGGGTAAAGTGCTCGCGGACGCGCGCCATCCCCGCCGCGCCCAGCCGCGCCCGCAGCGCCGCATCCGTCCCCAGGCGGATGAGCCCGTCCGCGATGGCGTCCGCGTCGCGCGGGGGGATCAGCAGGCCCGTCTCGCCATCGACCACGAGCTCGGGGACGCCGGAGACGGCCGTGGCCAGCACGGGCTTGCCCGCCGCCATGGCCTCCATCACCACGTTGGGCACGCCCTCGCTGTACGACGGCAGCACGAGCAGGTCCAGCGCGGCCATCACGGACGGCAGGTCCGCGCGGTGCCCCGTGAACAGCACACGCCGCCCCGCGAGGCGCGCCCGCAGCTCCGCGTCGAAGGTGCCACGTCCCACGATCACCAGGTGCGCGCCGGGGAGGGCCGCTTCCACGCGCGGCCACGCATCCGCCAGCTCCGCCAGTCCCTTGGACGGCTCCATGCGCCCCACGCAGCCCACGACGAGCGCGCCCGCCGGCAGCCCCAGGTCCGCCGGCGGGGCGGACGCGCAGGCATCGGCGTCCACGCCGTTGTAGATGACGGAGACGCGCGCGGGGTCCAGCCAGGGCGCGGAGCGCAGGATGGTGCGCCGCGTGGCCTCGGCGTTCGTCACGTGGCGCGTGGGGACGGCGCCGTACAGCATTCGCCCGTACGGCCCGCCCTTGAGCCCCTGGTCGCTCCCGTGCCGCACGACGACGGGCACGCCCAGCGCGCGGGCCACGGGCGCGCTGAGCCGCACGTCCTTCTTGGTGAGCGTCACCAGCACGTCGGGCCGGCGGCGGCGCAGCGCGCCCGCGACGCGGACGAGCGTGGCCGGGTGCAGGTCCATTCCCCGCAGCACGGGCAGCGTCTCCAGGTGATCCCGCATCCGCTCGTGCAGGGGCGAGCCCGGGCGGCACATGACGGTGACCTCGTGGCCCCGCGCCGTCAGCCCCTGCGACAGGATCTCCGTCACGCGGTGCACGCCGCCCCAGCTGCCGGACGCGTTGCTCAGCACGATGCGCATCGTCAGCCCTCGCCGGCGACGGGGCGCGGACGCATCCGCGGCACGGCACGCTGGACGCGCTCCAGCACGTCATCCACCGTGATGTCTTCCATCCGCCCCAGCTTGGGCATCCAGTTGCTGGGATCCGGCGCCTCGCCGGGCTCCGTGTAGCGGTCGATCCACAGATCCTCGTACGCTTGGTACGGCCCCACGCGCCACGGGTTGGTGTGGCCGAAGAGGCCCACGACGGGCACGCCCAGCGCCCGCGCGATGTGCACGGGCCCCGTGTCGGGCGCGATGAGCAGCTGCGCGCTGTCGATGAGCCACATCAGCCGGCGGACGCTGTCGCCCAGGGCCCAGATGGGCGTGTGCTCCGCGCGGTCCATGATCTCGCGGGCGATGGCCTGCTCGCGCGCGCCCGGCCCGCCGATGAGCATCGTCCGGTAGCCGAAGTCCCGCTCCAGCGCGTCGACCACGCGGGCGTAGCGGTCCGCGAGCCAATCCTTCTTGGCGTTGGCCGACGCGGGAACGAGGGCCACCACGGGCCGGTTCTCCGCGACAAAGCGCGCCTGCTCCGCGCGCTCCTCCGGTGTGAACGTGATCCGCCACTCCGGCGTTTCCGGCTTGGGCAAACCCAGGTGCTGGAGGAACTCGAAGAAGAGGTCCTGCGTGTGCGCGCGCGGCCCGGCGGGGAGGTGGTGGTTCGCCGCCAGCCACGTGCCCTCCATGGCGCGGTCCCGCCCGAAGCCCAGGCGGTGCGGCGCACCCGAAAGGAGCGTTGGCCACGCGCTCTTGATGTACACGTTGAAGTTGATCGCCAAGTCGAAGCGCCCGCCGGCCAGGTCGCGCCGCAGCTGCCGGATGCCGCGCAGGCCCTGCTTCTTGTGGTAGACGACGACTTCGTCGATGGATGGATGGTGCCGCAGCGCCGCGGACGGCATGGGCTCCACGACCCAGGTGATGCGGCGCGACGGGTCGTCGGCCTTGAGGGCGTTGACGATGGGCAGCCCGTGGATGACGTCGCCCAGCCCCGTCAGCAGCACGATGCAGACGTTCCGCGCGGGATATTGAAGCTCGCTCATGCGCGCCCCCCCGGCGAGGCGGACCGTCCGCGCGACGAGGGAGCGAAAGCGAGCGGCAGCGAGGGGGTGGACGAGAGCGTCAGCGTGGGCGCGGACACGATCCAGGCCGATTCGGAGCGATCAAGTCCGACGCGCGCCAGCGAAGTCCCAGCCGGAGCGAATGAATTCGCCGCTGGAAATTCGCGAAGTCCGCCTTCGCGGACTGGGCCCGTGCACCGGCCGTCTCCGCGCACATCCGCACGCGATACGACGGAAGCCGTTCCAACCTCCCCCCGTCTTTTTTGGGGGAGGTGCGAGCCTGGGCGAGCGGAGGGGGCGCTCGCGCGGGAGCGGCGGCCGTCCGCGAGCGTCGTCCCTCGCGTTGCGTGAACGCCGCCCCGGTGCACACGAGACGACCTCCGCTGGGGCAGTCCGCGCAGGCGGACTTCGTGCCTTTCCAGCGGCGAATTCATTCGCTCCTGGGGGGCGCTCGCGCGGAGACCGCTTCCGCGCGCGGACATCGGCGGCGTCGGCGGCATCGGCGGCGTCGGCCGCGTCGAGAACCGGCTCATCGGCGGGTCAGCCAGGCGAGCTGCAGGGCGGCCAGGCGGCGTAGCGGCTTCCACCCGTCGCGCATGGCCTGCTCCGGGTCGGCCGCCTCGAACAGCGCGCCGAGCGGCGAATCGGCGATGGCGTGCTCGCGCGCCTTGACGTCCATCTCCGGCGCGCGGACGAACTGCTCCCACACGGGCCACGACTCCTGGTTGGCGCCCATCGTCCCCGTGGCCAGCGCGCGCAGGTCGCGCGCGAGCCCCAGCAGCGGCCGCGCGACGGCGTTCACGGGCTGCGGAAAGTACGGCATGCGGTTGCGGCTGTGCGGCACCCACCACGAAGGCGCCAGCAGCGGCCGCATGGCCCGCGCGAACAAGCGCCGCTCCATCTTCCACGCCTGCGGCACCCCCGCCGCGACGCGCACGACGGCGTTGGACTGGAACGGCTCGTGGCCGCGGAACAGGCGCCGGTTGCCGTGGAATCCCGACGCGTACTTGCGCATGGTGAACGGGTAGATGTACGACCATTCCTCCGCCGACTCCGGGCGAATCTCCGCCAGCCGCCGCCGGAACGCGTCGCGCCGCTCCGCCGCCGCGCGCAACAGCTCGGGGCGGATGCCGGGAAGCTGCGGCGGCTCGGCGGCGCGGATGCCGGGCGACTCGCCGCGCAGCACGCGCCGCCGCGACGAGCCCGTCACGTTGTCGGCCTTGAGCAGCGCGTCCGACGAGAACCCGCCCAGCACGACGGGCAGCTGGTCGATCCCCATCGACTTCGCCAGCCCGTATCCGTGCACGTCGATGAACTCGTTCTGCGTGCCCACCAGGGCGGCAACCGTCTCGAAGTGCCGCAGGTCGTGCATGGGCGGGCGCGGCTCCCAGCGCAGGCGGGCGCCGTACGCGCGGGCCACGCGCCGCGCGCTGCGCACCTCGCGGTTGTCCGCCTCGGTGTAGATGAAGCCCCGCACCTCCACCTCGCGCGGCACGGCGCCCAGCACGGCGCGCGAGTCCTCGCCGCCGCTCAGCAGCATGCCCACGCGCCGGTGCACGTCCACGGCCAGCTCCACGTCCGTCACGAGCGCGATCCGCAGCGCCTCGGCCGCGTCGTCGAGGGAGGCGAAGTCCGTCCGCTCCACCGGCTGCCAGTAGACGCGCTCCGGCGTCGTCCATCCGCCGATGCCGAAGCGCCGCGTGCAGCCGGGCGCCATCTGCGTCACGCCGGGATAGAGCGTCCGCGGAGGGGCGATGGTGAAGTAGCCCATCATCTCCACGGCGCTCACGGGGTCGATCTCGCCGCGCAGGCCGGCCGCCTCGGCCACCGCGTCCACGTGCGTGCCGATGACCAGCCGCGGCTCCGGGTCGCGCACCTCCGCCGCGAAGAGCGGAATCCACCCGAACAGGTCGGTGGCGACGGTCCCGCCGCTCGCGTCGTCCAGGGCGATGGCGGCGAACGGGCCGTCCAGCCAATCCGCCCAGCGGTCCGCCGCGCCGTCGACGAGCAGGCGATGGACGGATTCGCGCCGCGCGGATTCCAGCGCGGGCCCGGCGATCATCCCGTCCACGCGCGCCAGCGGCTCGCCGACGAGGATCGAGAGCGACCGCGCCGTCTCCCATGCCGGGTCGGGATGATACGGCGCGCGTGCGGTGGCCAGCGTGCCCCACTCCGCCGTCCACTCGGCGTACTCGCCCGCGACGGGGCCGATCCACCGCTCCAGGATGCGCTTGAGCTCCGCGGGCGGGCGGCGGCGGGAAGAGAAAAGAAAGTCGCTCACGGCGCGCGCCCGGCCAGCACGGCCTCGTAGCCGTCGATCATCCGCTCCAGCGTGAACTCGTGGTCCGCGCGCCACTTGGCCTCCGCCGCGCGCGCGGCGACCTCCGGCGCGCCGGCGCGGATGCCGTCCACGACCGCGCGCAGGCCGGCCGCGAGCGCCTCCGCGTCGTCCCGGTCCAAGATCCAGCCGCCGGCGGGGCGGCCGTCGCGCGCGGCGAGGCCCTCCCACGCGCCGCCCACGTCCGCCGCCAGGATGGGCTTCGCGTCCGCCATGGCCTCCAGCAACGCCACGCTGAAGCCCTCCGTGCGGCTGGGCAGCACGAACAGGTCGCACGCCGCGACGAGCGCCGGAACGTCCGATCGCCGGCCCAGCAGGTGGACGCGGTCCGCCACGCCGCACGTCCGCGCTCGGTCCACAAGCGCCGCGCGCTGCGCGTCCGTGCCGCCGCCGGCCAGCACCGCGTGCACGCCGGGCAGGGCCGCCACGGCGTCGATCAGCAGGTCGAAGCCCTTGTTGTGCTCCATCCCGCCCACGGCCAGAGCGATGACGGCGTCCGCGGGGATGCCCAGGTCGCGGCGCAGGGGCGCGGGCGTCGGTGGATCGACGGATTCGATCCCGTTGACGACGACGTGCACGCGGTCCG
>NZ_DASURI010000420.1:0-8784 GCF_036280135.1 Longimicrobium sp. | reverse complement strand
TGCGCAGGAGCTCGATGACGCCCTCGGGGTTGTCGGTGTTGATCCAGTGGCCGCCCTCCAGCAGGTGCAGGAACACGCGCCCGTTGGCCACCCCCGCCATCTCCACCCGCCGCGCGGAATCGTCGTCCAGCGTGCGGCTTTCCGTCGCCTTGACGAAGTGGATCTCCAGGTCCGCCGGCGGGTGCACCACCACCTCCCACAGGTCCGTGCGAAAGAAGTCGCGCAGCATCTCCTCCATCACGTCGAAGTCGATGCGCCAGCGGTAGCGGCCCTCCGCCGGCTCCAGGTTGATGGCCATCCACTGCGCCAGCCCCTCGTTGAGCCCCGCGCCCATGAGCGCCGCCAGCGCCTCCTGCCGCGAGGCGAACTCCGGCGGCAGTCCGCGCACCAGCTCGATCATCCCCCAGGCGCTCCCCTCGGGCTCGCGGACGGCGGGCGTGCTGTCCATCACCCACACCTGGCGCAGGCCGTCGCCGCCGTGGTGCCGCGCGTACATGAGCGCCACCTTGCCCCCGAACGAGTGGCCCATGACGGCCGCCGCGTGAAAGTCCAGGCTTTCCACCAGCCGGTCCACGTCCGCCGCGGCGGCCTGGAGCGTGTGCGGGCCCGTGAACCCGCGCGAGCCGCCGTGGTTGCGCAAGTCCACCAGCAGCACGCCCCACTGCGGCCGCGCCTCCACCAGCCGCCGCGCGATGGTGCCCCAGTTGCGTCCGCTGCCGTAGATGCCGTGCAGCATCAGCAGCCACTGCGTGGGCTGGGCGTCCTTCGCCGTCACGCGGGTGTGGGAAAGGATGGGCTCCTGCGTCGTCACGGTGCTCGCTCCACGCTGTCTGTCGTCACCTCGATCCGTCGCGATGCGCGGGAACGTATCGCGCGGGGCGCCGCCGCGCGACTGCCACGCAACGCGCACGCCGCCAACTGGTTGACGATCCCCCGCCCGCCCCGCCATCTTACCCGTCGGCACGCGCGGAGGGTTGACGGGGGCCGCGGAGCGAATTACCTTAGTTCTAAGATTTCTGACACGCGGAGGAGGACATGCCGGAAGTCGTGAACGAGGCGGGCACGGAGCAGGCGCTCAAGCTGTGGGTGGTGCTGTCGCGGGCGTTCAACGCCGTGCAGGCCCACGTGCAGTCCGACATCGCGCGCCACGGGCTCACCGTCACGGAGTTCGGCGTGCTGGAGGCCCTGTACCACAAGGGGCCGCTCCTGCTGGGCGAGGTGCAGCGCAAGATCCTCGTCACCAGCGGCGGCGTCACGTACCTGGTGGACCGGCTGGTGGCCAAGGGGCTCGTGGAGCGCCGGCGCTGCCCCACGGACCGCCGCGCGGCGTACGCGGCGCTCACGCCCGAGGGCGAGGCGCTCATCCGCGAGATCTTTCCCCAGCACGCGGTCGCCATCGACCGGGCGATGGCCGGGCTGGACGACGAGCAGCGCGCGCAGGCCATCACCCTGCTGCGCGCCCTGGGCCGCCACGCGGCGGACGCACCCAGGACGGACGGATGAGGGTCTTGACGGCCCCTATATCTTAGTAGTAAGAATTAGAGCAGACGAATAAAACGCGGCGGACCCATCCGGCCCGGGCCTGGTCGCGACCGCGAAGTACCGAGGGGCCAACCCGAACCCGACCTGAACGGAGACACGCAGATGAGCATTGCCGAGAACGCCGCGACCGCCACGAGCACCTGGAACATCGACCCGGCGCACACCACGGTGGAGTTTTCCGTCAAGCACCTGATGATCAGCACCGTGCGCGGCCACTTTGGCGCCGTCACGGGCACCATCGTGCTCAACGAGCAGGACCCCACGGCGTCCAGCGTGACGGCGGAGATCGACGTCACCAGCATCAACACGCGGCAGGAGCAGCGCGACGCCCACCTGCGCTCGGCGGACTTCTTTGACGTGGACACGTTCCCGTCCATCAAGTTCCAGAGCACGCGCATCGAGCGTGACGGCGACCACTTCGACGTCATCGGCAACCTCACCATCCGCGACGTGACGCGCGAGGTGGTGCTGCACACGAGCGATGAGGGCCGCGGCGGCGACCCGTGGGGCGGCCAGCGCGCGGGCTTCAGCGCCACCACCAAGATCGACCGGCGCGAGTTCGGGCTCACCTGGAACCAGGCGCTGGAGACGGGCGGCGTGGTGGTGGGCAACGACATCAAGATCTCGCTGGAGGTCGAGGCCGTGAAGGCCTGATCAACCGAATCTGCAGTTGATTTCCTGAGGGAGCGCCCGCGCGGGATTCGCCCGCTCACGGAACCACGGGCGCGACCGAAGGATCTCCTTCGCGAGACAGGGACTTCGCCACTGGACAGGGTCCTTGCCGGGTCGGCGAGATCCTTCGGGGCCCGTGCATCCGGCACGGTCGAGTCCGCGAGGGCCCCTCAGGAAGACAACTGCTTTTTCGGATCCGGCCTGCGCCGGTACGGCAGACGGTTTGCGCGCGCCCCCTTCCGCACGGACGCGGAAGGGGGCGCGCGTGCAAACGCCAGGAGGGGCACCATGGAGCTGATCACGCAGGGCTTTCACCACGTGGAGCTCGTCTCGTCCGACGCGGCGCGCTCGCTGGCGTTCTACCGCGACGTGCTGGGGCTGAGCCTGCTGGATCGCACGCTGGACGGCGATGGCGCGGACCCCCTCTTCCTGGGGCAGGACGGCGGGCGCCCGGGCACGCTCATCGGCATCACGGACTGGGGGCAGGCGCCGGCCGGGCGGCCGGGGATCGGCGGGGTGCACCACCTGGCGTTCGGCGTGGCGGACGACGAGGCGCTGCTCCAGTGGAAGCGGCGGCTGATCGATGCGGGCGCCCACGTGAGCGGGCCGTACGACCGCGGCTACTTCACCAGCCTGTACTTTCGCGATCCGGACGGGCAGATCCTGGAGATCGCCACGGCCGGGCCGGGCTACGCCATCGACGAGCCGGCGGACGCGCTGGGCCGGGAGATGCTGTTTCCCCCGCAGCGCATTGTGCGCGGGCACCGCGACGAGGCGGCCATCGCGGCGCTCACCTGGCCCGAGCCCGTGCCGGACATCACGCCCGACATGGTGCTGCGCGGCACGCACCACGTGAGCGCCATCACGGACGACCTGGTGCGCGCGGGCGAGTTCTACGAGCAGGCGCTGGGGCTGCGGCTGGTCAAGAAGACCACCAACCGCGACGACCCCGACATGCTGCACTACTTCTGGGCCGCGTACGACGGGCAGGCCGTGGCCCCGCACAGCTCGTGGACGCTGTTCGGCTTTCCGCCGCACTGGAACCGGGCGCGGGGCGGCGTGGGGCAAACGCACCACGTGGCGTTCCGCGCGCGCGACAACGAGCAGCTGGCCGCGTGGCTGGATCACCTGCGGTCGAACGGCATCGACGCGTCGGAGGTGATGGACCGCACGAACTTCCGTGCCGTGCAGTTCCGCGCGCCGGACGGGCAGCTGATCGAGATCGCCACGGACGCGCCGGGGTTCGGGACGGATGCGGGACGGACGGCGGATGGGGCCGATGCGGATCGGGCGGATGCGGGA
Source organism: Longimicrobium sp. (assembly GCF_036280135.1). Taxonomy (GTDB): domain Bacteria; phylum Gemmatimonadota; class Gemmatimonadetes; order Longimicrobiales; family Longimicrobiaceae; genus Longimicrobium. The sequence continues at coordinate 5,268 of NZ_DASURI010000420.1, read as the reverse complement.
AGGGCGGATGCGGATCGGGCGGGTGCGGGACGGGCGGATGCGCCGGCATCCAGCCTGAGCGGCTAAAGCCGCCGCTGGGACAGCGGGAAGCCCTGTCTCGCGCCGACGCGCTCTGCGAACAGGGCTTCAACCGCCAACACGGCCGTCACCCGGGCGGCGGGCCTGGCTCGCCGCACGCACCGGTGCACACGCGACGACCCTCGCTGGGGCAGTCCGCGCAGGCGGACTTCGTGCCTTTCCAGCGGCGAATTCATTCGCTCCGGCGAGGACTCCGCGATTCGGTGTGGGGGACGCGATACGGCGCGGGGGGACGCGATTCGGCGCGGGGGGACGCGATTCGGCGCGGGCTTCGCGACCTCCCGCGAGGACTTCACGTGACGCGATATCGGGTTCCGCGATGCTGGACGGATCCGATCGTGACCCGACACGCGTCCCGACCGCGGCGGATACAGACAATCGATTCGGAGCCCTGGTCCACGGCCGGGTGCAGACACGCGGCTCATTCCGGGCCGCATACACGGGAGATGAGGCAGATGAAGATCGTACTGTTCGGCGCCACGGGGCACGTGGGGCAGCGGATCGTGGCCGAGGCGCTCCGCCGCGGGCACGAGGTCGTGGGCGTGGTGCGCGATCCGTCGCGCGCGCAGGCGCCGGACCCGCGCGTGTCGCTCGTCCAGGGCGACGCGACGGATCCCGCCAGCGTGGCCGCCGCCGTGCGGGGCGCGGACGCCGTCATCGGCTCCGTGTCGCCGCGGCCGGGCACCACGGGCCAGGCGCCGTCGCTCGTGGACGTGGCCCGCGGCCTGATCGGCGGGCTGCGGCAGGCGGGCGTCAAGCGGCTGCTCGTCGTCGGCGGCGCGGGGAGCCTGGAAGTGGCACCCGGCGTGGCGCTGCTGGACACGCCCGGCTTTCCCGACGCGTACAAGGCCGAGGCAGAGGAGGGCCGCGCGTCGCTCGACGTCTACCGCGCCGAGGCCAAGGGGCTGGACTGGACGTTCGTCAGCCCCGCCGCCGTCATCCAGCCGGGCGAGCGCACGGGCCGGTACCGCACCACGGACGACCAGCTGCTCACGGACGAGAGCGGCAACAGCGTGATCTCGTACGAGGACTACGCCGTCGCCCTGCTGGACGAGATCGAGACCCCGCGCCACGTGGGCCGCCGCTTCGGCGTAGCCTACTGATCCGCCGGATCGGCCGAAGGCGATCGACGACGGGGCCCGCGCACGCCGCGCGGGCCCCGTTTTCGTATGCGGGCCGCCGTCCAGCCGGAGCGGCTAAAGCCGCCGCAACGACAGCGGAAAGCCTCGCAAACTGCGCGAGGCTTCAACTGCGCGAACGCCGCCCCGGTGCACACGCAACGGCCCTCGCTGGGGCAGTCCGCGCAGGCGGACTTCGCGCCTTTCCAGCGGCGAATTCATTCGCTCCGGCTGGGGAACGGCCATTACCGAATTGGATCCGCAACGAGCATCATTCGCTCCGGCCGGGACGCGGCTGGGGGCCTCAGGAAACAACCGTTGTTCCGGATCCCCTGTAACCGGTCCTCCACCACCCCGCCGCCAAGCCACCCCCGAAGCGTCCAGTTTCCCTGAAATCTCTGGAATCACCGCTGTTACAGCGTTCGGTTCAAGGTTTGCAAAACCCCGCGCCCGCTTTTCCCGGCCGGGGCGGGGGTTCCGGCCGGTTCGTCAACACGACTGGAGGACGTATGAAGCTCAGCAACCGCATCCTGTCCATGGGCCTGGGTGCCGCCCTGTTCTCGCTTCCGGCCTGTTCCGCCGGCATGGCGGGCGCCATGGGCGGCAGCATGGACGCGTTCAGCGACGCCAACGTGGCCGCGTCGGCCTCGTCCAGCAACATGGACGAGATCCAGACCAGCCAGCTCGCCGTGCAGCGCGCGCAGAACCCGCAGGTGCGCCAGTTCGCGGAGATGATGGTGTCGCAGCACGGGCAGTTCGAGTCCGAGATGAACGCCATGCTGCAGGCCAAGGGCATGGCACCCATGGACAACGCGTGGAGCGGCACCCTCAAGCGCCACCTTCCGCCCACCCTGCAGATGCTGCAGTCCATGCAGGGCGCGCAGTTCGACCTGGCCTACATGGTTCACCAGGTGGGCGCGCACGAGATGACGCTGCACGCGCTGGACACCACGCTCATCCCCAACACGCGCGACCCGGAGATGGCCGCCATGCTGCGCGACCGCGTGCGCCCCGCCGTGGCCGACCACCACCAGCGGGCCATGCAGATCGTGGCCATGCTGCGCGCCGGTTCCTGATCCGCGCGGGAACGGCACCTGCACTTTCTCACGCGGGAGCGCGGAGGGCGCAGCGTACTTCGGTCCGTGCACGGACCGGGTGCCCTGCTCCTCACGCAGCCCCCGCGTGAGCTTTCTTCGGCGGATTACCGGATGAGCGACGCGGTCCCCTGCCCCGGCTGCCGGCGGCCGTACGACCGCGCGCGGTTCGCGACCGGGCGGGCCGTGCGCTGCACGCGCTGCAACCACCCGCTGCAGTCCGTCACCCCGGACGAGGTGCCGGGCCGCGTGCCGCCCGCCGTGCCGGCGTCCGACGCGGCGCTGCACCACTGCGCGTCCCGCGGCCGCGTCTACCGGGAAGGCACCCACACGGCCCGCATGCGCCGGGAGCTCGCCGGCGTGCTGGCAAACGATCCCGCGGAACCCGGGACGGTCCGCGGCCGGTCTTGACGCGGCCCCACGCGCCCTGCTTCTTCCACTTCCAGGTGCATCGCGGCGGACCCGCGACGTCTCCCGCCGAATCGTGTCCTTGCCTTGATACCCGCCCTGGTCCATGTCCCAGCCCGTACAGAAGGTTCGGATCTTCATCTCGTCCGAAGAAGACGTGCAGCAGGAGCGTGATGCGCTGGGACGCGTGATCGCCGAGCTGAACCTTACCCTGGGCGGCGACCGGGGCATCGTCCTGGAACCGGTCACCTGGGAAACGCATGCCCATCCCGCCATGGGGCGACGGCAGGCCGTCATCAGCGAGCAGATCGGCCTTTACGACATCTTCATCGGCATCATGTGGTGGCGCTTCGGCAAGCCCACGGGGGTGGCGGGCTCCGCCACGGAAGAGGAGTTTCGGCGCGCGTACGGCGCCTGGGAGCACGGGGGCAGCGTGGACATCCTCTTCTACTTCTCCCAGCAGGGCTACCGCCCCCGGAGCTCCGAAGAGGCGGACCAGCTCGCCCGCGTGGTGGCCTTCCAGGAGGAGCTGGACGGAAAGGGGCTCGTGTTCACCTACCCTTCCGCCGCCACGTTCGCCGACGTGGTGCGACCGCAGCTGGCCCGTGTGGTGATGAAGCGCGCGGCGGGAGGAGCCGGCGCCCCCCCTGCCCCGCGCGACCTGGAACGCGCAACCCGCCTCATCGTGAACGAGGTGCTCAGCGACCTCGCCGCCCTGGACGCGCGCCTGGGCCAGGTGCTCACGGCCACGCGGCCGGACGCCTTTAACGAGCGCATGCGGACCGCGCGAGGCGCGCTGGCGCCGTCCGTGGCAGACGCGGCGCTTTCCGGGTATCGCCGGCTGATCGCGGAGCAGCGCATCGGGTCGCTGCGGCAGGCCCTGAACGCAACGCTGCTGCGCACGGAGTTCGGCGCCCCGTTGCTCAAGCTGCTGGCAGACTCCGAGGCCGACGTGCAACCCGTGCGCGTTTTCTACGACCAGCTGGCCGAGGTGCAATGGGCGACCGAAGCGTTGATGACGGCGCTCGGCGAGGCCGCGCGAAACGGCGAAGGCGACGCCGGCGACCAGGCCCAGGCGCGCGTGGGGCTGGCCATCGAGACGCTCGAGGCGCGCAGCGAAAGCGCCCACCTTGCCGGCCTGGTGCTGCTGCGCGCCATCGGCGCCTCCGGGGGAGAGGTGGAGCATCGGCTGGCCGGCCTGACGCACCTGCGGCCCGCCGCGCTCCTCCCGGCGGAAGAGGTGTCGCGCCGCATGGACGAGAGCCTTCGCCGTCAGACGGCACTGGCGCGGCGGCGCGAGCAGCTGCTGGCGAACGCGACCCACCTGCGCGACGAGGCGGCGCGTGCGTATGAAGCCCTGGAGGAAGACCTGGAGGTCCGCCCCACGGACACCTGGAGCCAGGTGGTGGGAAAGGCCGTGTCCCTCCGCCAGCTCGGGCGCGTGGCGGACGCCGTTGCCGCGTTCGCGCGGTACGGGGAGATGTTCCGCGCCACGGACCCCGCGGCCGCGGACTACGCGCGCGTGGCCCAGGCGTTCACCCTGGCCATGGGGCGGCTGGGGGTGAGCGGTGGAATGTACGTGTACCAGCTGGGAGAGACGTCCGCCGGGCACGGGGCGGGGCTGGCCGTGGGCGACGTGGTCATCGAATACAACGGCCGCAGGGTCTCCGGCAGCCGCGAGATGACGGAGGAGCTGGGCCGCACACGTCCCGGCGACTTCGTGCGGATGTCGTGTCTTCGCCTTCACCCGTCCTCGGGCCGCTTTACGCAGCTCGGACTGAGCGTGGAGGGCGGCCCGCTGGGCGCGGGGCTGATGCCGGTCTAATCCGGCTCGCCCGCGAAGTCCGGGTGCGTGCCGATGACGCCGTGCTCCTCCAGGTACTGCACCATGTAGCAGAACGTGTCGCTCTGCAGGGGAAAGCGGATGCGGTACGCGCGCCGCCAGATGGCGTACACCAGCCGCACCACCTCGTCCGCGGACAGTTCCGGGCGCGGGTCGGCCATGGGCTCGCGGTACAGCACGTAGCGGCCCTCGGAGCGGCGCGGCATCCAGGGGTGAAAGTAGGGAAACGCAAAGGGGATGGCCTCGCCCGCGCTCACCAGCGTGCGCAGCCACGGGCTCTGGCGCTTGACCTCGCCCACGACGTACGCGGGGTCCGCGCCCCGCTTGCGCCGGGCCTCCTGGCGGATGGCGTCCACCAGGTGCGCGCGCAGCTCGCGGCCCAGGAACATCCCCCGCATGTCGGCGTGCACGGCCAGGTAGGTGATGAACCCGGCGTTCACCGCCTCCAGCCAGATCCCCGCCGCGGCCGCCACGGGCCGTCCGTCCCCGTCCACCGTGGCCACCAGGTGGTAGTCGCCGCCGGTGGCCATGCCGCGCCGGCACTCCTCGATCTCCGAAAGCAGGTCGTCCACGGGCTGCACGTCGCCGATGGACTCCGAGATCAGCTCCAGGGCCTCGCGCGCCAGGGGCTCGCGCTCGTCCTCCACCGCCACCACCCGCAGCTCAGGCGCGCCCGACATCCGCGCCGCCCTTCATCCCGTCCACGGTGATCCCGAACACCCGCGCC
>NZ_DASURI010000419.1:0-10479 GCF_036280135.1 Longimicrobium sp. | reverse complement strand
CCGCACTTCCTGTTCAACACGCTCAACTCCATCAGCGAGCTCGTCCACCACGATCCCCCCGGCGCCGAGCTGATGATCGCGCAGCTGGGCGACCTGCTGCGGATGACGACGGACGGCGCCGTGCGGCAGGAGGTGCCCCTGGCGCGCGAGCTGGATTTCGTGGGCGCGTACCTGGAGATCGAACGAACGCGCTTTCACGACCGTCTCACCATCGTGCGGCAGGTCGACGACGACGTGCTGGACTGCGTGGTCCCCAACCTGGTGCTGCAGCCGCTCGTGGAGAACGCCGTCCGTCACGGATTGAGCCCGCGCGTGGCGCCCGGAACGCTCACCATCGCCGCGCGCCGCGTGGACGACCGCGTGCGCATCACCGTGCGCGACGACGGGCGCGGGCTGCCGCCGCCGGACGAGCGCCGCGAGCGCGTGGGCATCGGCAACACGCGCCTGCGCCTGCGGCAGACGTACGGTGACGCGCACCGCTTCGAGCTGGCCGACGCGCCCGGCGGCGGCACGCTGGTGCTCATCGAGATCCCCTACCGGCCCGCCGGCGCGGAGCACGAGCCGCGCGCCGTTCCCCCTGCCCTGACGACCGCATGAAGATCCGCACGCTGATCGTGGACGACGAGCCGCTGGCGCGCCGGCGCCTGTCGCGGCTGCTGGACGAGGAGCCCCAGGTGGAGGTCGTGGGCGTGTGCGCCAGCGGCCGCGAGGCCGTGGAGGCCATCCGCCGCGACCGGCCCGACCTCGTCTTTCTGGACGTGCAGATGCCGGAGCTGGACGGGTTCGGCGTGCTGGCCCAGGTGGGGGCGGACAGGCTGCCCGCCGTCGTCTTCGTGACGGCGTACGACCGCTACGCGCTGCAGGCGTTCGAGGTGCACGCGCTGGACTACCTGCTCAAGCCCTACACGCCCGCCCGGCTGAGCGCCGCCGTGCAGCGCGCCGCGAAGCAGCTGGCCGCGCCGGGCGCGGAGGCGGGGCGCCTGGCGGAGCTGCTGGAGCACCTGGACCGCGAGCGCCGCGCCCTGGCCCAGCAGCTGGAGGGCACGGCCGCGCCCGCGCCGGCCGCCCCGCCGGCGCCCGCGCACACGGGCCGCCTGCTGGTCAAGGAAGGCGAGCGGATGTTCTTCGTACCCGTGGAGCGGGTGGACTGGCTGGAGGCGGAGGGCAACTACGTGCGCCTGCACTGCGGCCGCGACGCCCACCTGGTGCGCGCCACGCTGGGCGGGATGGAGGAGCAGCTGGATGCACGGCGGTTCACGCGCATCCACCGGTCCACCATCGTGAACGTGGACCGCGTGAAGGAGGTGCGTCCGTGGTTCGCGGGTGACTACGTGGTGCTGCTGCAGGACGGGACGGAGCTGCGATTGAGCCGGCGGTACCGGGACCGGCTGCTGTGATCCGGGGAACGGCGGGGGACAGGGGACAGGTTACAGAGCACAGCCTGCAACGGCGGACGAACAATCCGGCATCCGCGAACATCTCATCCACGTCCGGAGAACGGCGTTGACTCCGGCGTTGCCGACCCCGGCTTCGGTGGAGCCCATGTAGCTTCATCCTGAGGGAGCGCCGCGCGTAAACGTGAACACACGCAGGACTTTGGCGCGACCGAAGGATCTTGTGTGCGAAACCGGAGGCAGACTTCCTGCGCGGAGGCCGCCGCAGAGTTTCGCGGACAAGATCCTTCGTCGCCGCCAGGGCTCACGTACGGACCGGGATCACGCGGCGGCTCCTCAGGATGACGCGTTCGAGGCGCGAGGGCACAGGGTTGGGAACCCCCCGCAGAAACCAAATTCGCCACGCATTCCAGGCGCCGCGCACGGAACTCGCCCGTGCAGTCCGCGAAGGCGGACTTTGTGCCGTTCCAGCGGCGAATTCATTCGCTCCTGGCTCTCGGACGATGCATTCGACACGTGCGGTTGCCACCCCTGGCGGATACACACGCTTCCGTGATACCGTAGCAGGCGAGACGGCGCGGACGTGACGCGCCGCGCAGAAACAACGGAAGAAGATCGATGATGATCGGCAGGCAGCGCGCCGCCGCGGTCGTGGCGGCGCTTCTCGCGTCCAGCGCGGCGGCGGCGCAGGACACGGCGGATTCGGCCGTCGCCGTGGCGGCGGAGGACAGCACGTGGCGCCAGCACGCGCAGGCTGGCGAGGCCGCGCGCATCGCCGGCGACTGGGGCAACTGGCGCTACCACCTCGTCCGCATGCGCGAGGCGGTGGGCTACCATCCGTCCATCGTCTACAGCCTCGCCCGCGCCGACGCGCGGTTGGGCCGCACGGAAGACGCGCTCGCGTGGCTGCAGACGTACGCCGCCACGGGCCTCACCCGCGACGTCGCCACGGACTCCGCGTTCCTGGAACTGCGCCAAGCGCCCGGCTGGGCCGCCGTCGCGGAGCGCATCGCCGGCAACGCGCGGCCCGTCTCCGGCGCGCAGCCCGCCTTCGCCCTGACGGATTCGGCGTTCCTGCCGGAGAGCATCACGTACGATCCGCGGACGCAGCGCTTCTTCCTCTCAAGCATCCGCCACGGCGGCATCACGGCGTACACGCCGGCGGACGGCACCTTTCGCGAGCTCGTCCCCGCCGGACGCGACGGTCAGTGGGCCATGCTCGCCCTGGCCGCGGACACCGCGTCGCGCACGCTCTGGGCGACGACGGCCGCCATCCCGTTCTACGGCGCCTACACCGCCGCGGACAGCGGCCGGTCCGCCGTGCTGGCGTACGACCTGGACTCCGGCGCCCTTCGCCGCCGCTGGGACGCGCCCGCCGGCGGACGCCACCAGTTCGGCGACATGGCGCTGGCCTCCAACGGTGACGTCTTCGTCTCGGACGCGGACGAGGGCGCCGTCTACCGCATCGCGCGGGGCACAGGCGAGCTGGAGGAGTTCGCGTCCGGCGGGTTCGCGTCGCCGCAGGGGCTGGCGGTGTCGTCGGACGGGGCGCGCGTGCTGGTGGCGGATTACCTGCTGGGCATCGCCTCCATCGAGCGAGAGAGCGGCGAGGTGACCTGGCTGCCCGTGGCCGATTCCATGGCCGTGAGCGGCATCGACGGCCTGGTGCGCGTGGGCCACTCGCTGATCGCCGTGCAGAACGGCGTAGCGCCCAAGCGCGTGATGGAGCTGCGGATGGACGAGGCGGAGACGCGCATCACCGGCTGGCGCGTGATCGAGTCGGGCACGCCGGTGCTCACGGAGCCCACGCACGTGGTGCTGGTGGGCGGCGAGGTGTTCTTCATCGCCGACAGCGGCTGGGACCGCCTGAACCCGGACGGCACGATCAAGCCCGGGATGGTGCTGGAGCCCGCCCACGTGCTGCGGACGCGCGTCGGACCGTAGGCGCACGGGACTCCGCGGAACCAAGACAGACGGAGCGCACCCGTAGCACGCATCGCGACGGACCGGGCGCGGACCATAGCACGGATCGCGAGGAGCGGGCGCGAGACCGGTAGCACGCATCGCGACGGAGCGGGTAAACCCGCCGCTGGGACTGCGGTAAGCCCCGTCTCGCGCTGACGCGCTCTGCGAACGGGGCTTCAACCGCCAACGGCGACGGTCACCCGGCGGGAGGCATGCCCCACGCCCGGGCCGATCCCGCCCTGTACCGCATCCTCCAAGGACGTTGATTTCCTGAGGGAGGCGCCGCGGATTCCCTGCCGATCGCGGACCTTTGGCGCCGACCGAAGGATCTTGCCCGCCGTGCAAGGATCCGGCGCCATGGTGAAGTCCGTGCCATGCGTAGGAGATCCTTCGGTCGCGCGTACAGGCTCGTGAACGGTCGAAGTCCACGCGTGCGCTCCCTCAGGAAATCAACGCTCCCGCCATTCGCGCAGGGTTAGTCGCGATCCCAACGAGAAAAGCGGCGGCACCCCGCCCAGGGTGCCGCCGCTTCGTCATCACTTCCGCACGAACGCACTACCGCACTCACGCACTCGCCATCACGCGCAGCCGCAGCCGGACGCGCGGACCGTCTCGTCCTCCATGGCGATCTCGGCGGGCGTGGGCTGGAACGCGCCGGGCGACAGCTCCAGCATGCGGCGCAGCGACCGCTCGGCGCGCGTGCGCACGTCCTCGTCCAGCACCAGCTCGTGCTGCTGGTGGTCCAGGCACCACGCCAGCTTGGCCAGCGTGTTCACCTTCATGTTGCCGCAGATGGCCGCGCCGGAGAGCGGCACCAGCGTCTTCTCGGGGAAGCGCGCCTTCATGCGGTCCACGATGCCGCGCTCCGTCCCGAAGATCACCTCGTCGTTCTGCTCGGCGATGTCCACCATCTTCGCCGTGGACGCGATGACGTCGGCCTGGGCCAGCAGGTCCGCCCGCGCCTCGGGGTGGATGACCACGAGGGCGCGCGGATGCTTCCGCTTGGCCTCGGCCAGCTCGTCCAGCACCAGGTCGTCGTGCACGTAGCAGTAGCCGTCCCACGCCACAATGCTCCCCGGCCGCACCTCGCCCTCCTCGCGCCCCGCGACCACGTACGGGCGGCCGCTCTTCTCGGCCGAGTAGCGCGCCAGGTTGCGGTCCGGCACGAAGAGGATCGTGCGGTCGGCCGGGATGCTGTTGACCACCTGCACGGCGTTGGCGCTCGTGCAGCACACGTCGCTCTCGGCCTTGACCTCGGCCGTGGAGTTGACGTAGGCCACGACGACGGCGTCCGGGTACTTCGCCTTGAGGCGGCGCAGCGCGTCGCCCGTGACGAAGTCGGCCATGGGGCAGCCGGCGCGCAGGTCCGGCATGAGCACCTGCTTGCCCGGCGACAGGATCTTGGCCGTCTCGGCCATGAAGTGCACGCCGCAGAACACGATGACGTCCGCGTCGGTGGCGGCGGCCTCCTGCGACAGCCCCAGCGAGTCGCCCAGGTAGTCGCTGACCTCCTGGATCTCCACGCGCTGGTAGTTGTGGCCCAGGATGACGGCGTTGAGCTCCGTCTTGCGGCGGCGGATGCGCTCGGCCAGCTCCTCGCGAGACAGGTGCGCGTACTCCAGCGGCGAACGCAGTACGTCGGAGATCTGGATCACGTCGGTCACCTCGCGAATGCGTCAGAGCCCGCCGCGCGGGCGGGCCCAAGTCGTTGGGATCGAACCAGTTGCCACCATCCGAAGCACGCTGCGCCCCCGGACGGCTATGAATCAAACGAATTCGCGCCGATTCCGCAATAGGCTCATCATGAGAATGTTACCCGGACACGTGCACGGACGCGAAAAAGCCCGCGGGACGCGTGTCCCGCGGGCCTTTTCGCCGTCCGCCGGGGCGGATCAGACCGTGAACGAGCTGCCGCAGCCGCAGCCGCCGCTGGCGTTCGGGTTGTTGAAGGTAAAGCCGGAGCCCTGGAAGGTGCTCACGTAGTCGATCTCGCAGCCGTTGAGGTACTGCAGGCTGAAGGGGTCCACGAACATGCGGATGCCCTCGGCCTCGAGCACGATGTCGTCCTCGCCGGCCTCGTCCTCGATGTTCAGGCCGTACTGAAAGCCCGAGCAGCCGCCGGGCAGCACGCCCACGCGCAGGCCGGCGCTGTCCGCCGCGCCCTGCTCCTCGATGTAGCGGCGCACCTCGGCGGCCGCCGTGGCCGTGAGGATGATGGGCGTGGCCGGGGCCTCGGTCTGGGTGGTGGCGGTCTGTGCCTGCATGGTTCCCCCGCTCTGTTTCTCGGGTAAAGGCGCGGTGCTCCGCGCATCTTCTTGTTTGCTAACGACTTAGTACCCGTTCCGATTCTGCAGGTTTCGCGCCCGCAACGGACGGAAGGGGATGCTGATTTCTAAGATAATCAACCACGCAACCCCTCACCACCTTTCCGTTTCGGCCAGGATCTTTTCCACGGCCTCCGAAAAGCCGTAAACGACGAAAACCCAGGGCATTCCGGCCGCTCCACCGGGGTCCGTCTCGGGCCCGCAGACCAGGATTCCGCGCCCCCCGAAGCGCCCCGCCGGCTGCACGTCGCGCGGGCGGTCGCCCACCCACCACGAGCGCGCCAGGTCCGCGCCGTGCTCCCGCTGCGCGCGCAGGTACATCCCCGCGCCCGGCTTGCGGTCCGCGTCGGGATCGCCGTCGTCCGCGAACGACGATGCGTGGTACTCGGCATCCAGCCGCGCGCCGTGCGCCGCCAAGTCCGCCACGAGCCGCGCGTGCACGGCCTGGTACTGCGCCTCGGTAAAGTATCCGCGCCCGATGCCGGACTGGTTGGTGGCCAGCGCGACCAAGAAGCCGGCCGCGTTCAGCCGCGCCACGGCCTCGCCGGCGCCGGGGTACAGCGCCACGCCGTCCGGGTCGGACAGGTAGTGCCGGTCCACGATGAGCGTGCCGTCACGGTCCAGGAAGACGGCGGGGCGCGGCGTCATCAATCCCACCACAGGTAGACGGTGTTGGTGCTCCGCATCTCGTCCGCGAGCGCCTCGATGGACTCCGTGCCCTGGTCCACCACGTCCGGGCAAAAGTCGTAGACCTCGTGCGCAAAGGCGAGCATGTCCTCCGGCGGGCGAACGAACTCGGCCTCCAGCCAGTCCATCGACGCGCTCGTCAGGCGCAGGCCGAACCGCGCGTCCCACTCGCGGATGCGCTCGATGACCTGGTCCGTCTCGATGTCGAAGTTGGCGCCGTTGGTCCCCATCACCCGCAGCGGGGCGAACGGGTCGTCCGCGCGGAGGACGGCGACGCGATCGATCTTTTGGCTGAAGTCGCGCTCGGAGCGAAAGGCCACGTACCCGGGCGCCACCCCGTCGCGCAGCGCATTCACGGCATCCACCGAATGTGCCTCCGGGATCGCGACGGTCAAACCGGGCGCCGGATACGGCGTGTACGTCTCCGGATCCAGCCCTTCCAGCGGTTGCAGGTCGCTGCCGTGCCCGCGCAGCAGGAGGGCGACGGCGGGGTCCACGCCGGCCTCGCGCGCGCGCTGAGCCTCGTCCGGCGTGAGCGAATCGGGCGCGCTGTTCAACGCCATGAATCGGGAGATGCGGATCGGGTGGACGCGGGATGCGGATAGGCGAATCTGCGCGGCTGCGCGGCGTGCGTCAACGCGGCAGAGGGCCCCCACCCGCTCGTCGACTCGCGACCTCCCCCGCTGCGCGGGGGAGGTGAGAACGGCAGCAGCCCTCCCGGACCGGACTACGGCGGATGGGGAAGCGTCCCCACAGGCGAGCAGCGGGCCTCCCGACTCTGCGTGGGACGTGGTGCGCGTATCCTTGGGGCAAGGGAAACACGCAGCCACGGGAGCGGACGATGTACGCCAGGAATGCAGCCACCCACCTTCGCCGGATCGCCCTCGCGCTGGGCGCGGCGGCGCTGTGCGCGAGCGACGCGGCCGCGCAGCAGGCGTCGCTGCCCTTTGCCCCCGGCGAGCAGTGCGTGTACCGCGGCAGCAACCGGCTGGGCCGCATCGGCACGGGGACCATGGCGGTGGAGGGGCCGGTGCAGGAGGGCGGGCGCCGCACGTACCTGCTGCGCTTCGACTTTCGCGGACGCGTGGGGCCGGCCGTCATCAGCGACCAGAGCCGGTCTTGGTGGGACCCGGCAGCGGCCGCCAGCGTGCGCTACAGCAAGCGCGAGCGCTCACCGCTGTCCAGCGTGACGCAGGAGGTGCGGATGGACCCCGCCACGCGCCGCTGGACGACGGCGGACGGCGAGGGCGGGCAGATGGCCACGGCGGCGCCGCTGGACGAGCTGTCGTTCATCTACTTTCTGCGCACGCTGCGCCTGGCGGACGGCGACTCGTACAGCCTTACGCGGCACTACCAGCCCGGCCGCAACCCCGTGACGGTGCGGGTGGTGGGCCGCGGGCGGATGCGCGTGCCGGCCGGCGAGTTCCAGACCATCGAGGTGGAGATGCGGGTGCGCGACCCCGAGCGCTACAACGGCGGCGAGGGCGTGATCCGGTTCCACCTGACGGACGACGCGCGGCGCATTCCCGTGCGCATCGAGTCGTCGATGCCCGTGGGCGGGCGCGTGGTGCTGTCGCTGCAGAGCGGCACGGGCGGATGCACCCCGGCGCCGGTGGCGATGGCGCGGCGGTAGGAGAGCGGAGGGGGCGAGGTTTGATGGACGGATGCAGAGATCAGGCGGATCGCGGAGCGCCCCCCATCCCCGACCCTTCCCCCATAAACTGCATGGGGGGAGGCACTACTGTCCGGCTGAGGTAAGTAGATAAACCTGTAACTCACAACCTAGCTGTTAGTTATCTCTCCAAACTAGCCGCACCGATTTGAACTCGCCGCCTCGTCGGCTGCACTCTGTCGCAACTTCACCGACAGGAGCAGCCGATGAATCTTGGCAGCACGATCTTCTCGCAGCTGATGGAGCATGCCTCGCGCTTTGCTCTGGACCGCTGCATTCGCCGGTACCGGGGCAACTACCGAGTCCGAAGCTTCTCCTGTCGTGACCAGTTCCTGGTGATGGCCTTCGCCCAACTCACCTATCGGGAGAGCCTGCGCGACATTGAAGCCTGCTTGGGCGCCGTTCCCGACCAGCTCTACCACATGGGCATTCGCGGGACAGTCACGCGAAGCACGCTGGCCGATGCGAACGAGAAGCGGGACTGGCGCATCTACGCCGACTACGCGCACGTACTCATCTCCGAAGCTCGGCGCTTGTACGCGGAAGAGCCGCTGGATCTCGCTCTGAAGCGCACCGTCTTCGCGCTGGACTCGAGCACCATAGACCTGTGCATCAGCCTGTTCCCCTGGGCCAAGTACCAGAAGCATGCGGGTGGGGTCAAGCTTCACACGCTGCTGGACCTGCAGGGCAGCATCCCCGCATTTGTCCGCATCACCTCCGGCAGCCACTCCGACGCGCGCATCCTGGACGAGCTTGAGTTCCAGGCAGGCGCGATCTACGTGTTCGATCGCGCGTACGTCGATTTCGGGCGCCTGTACCGGCTCGATCAGGCGAAGGCAACCTTCGTCACCCGCGCGAAAAGCAACTTCAAGTTCAAGCTCCGAAGCTCCGCTCAGGTCGATCGCTCGACAGGCGTGATCTGCGACCAAACGGTCGTGCTGAAGATTGCGGTCACGGCCGCCAAATATCCAAAGAAGCTCAGGCGCATCCGTTACAAGGATACCGAAACTGGCAAAGGATACGTGTTCCTGACCAACGACTTCTCCCTGCCGGCGCTGACGGTCACGCTGATCTACAAGGCACGCTGGAGGATCGAGCTCTTCTTCAAGTGGATCAAGCAGCACTTGCGCATCAAGGCCTTCTACGGCCGCAGCCCCAACGCAGTGAAGGCGCAGATCTGGATTGCCATCACGGTCTACGTATTGGTTGCGATCGTGAAGAAGCGGCTCAACCTTGCCCGACCTCTACACATTGCTGCAGATCCTGAGTGTCCACATCTTTGATCGAACTGAGCTACGACAAGCACTTTCTGGCCCTGGCCGCACATCTTACGAAGCGCCCGTTTCTAACCAGTTGCAGCTCTTCAACTTCTAACCGGACAGCAGTGTGGGGGAAGGGAGAACTTCATCTCGCGAGAAATGGATCGCGCCGGCAGCGGCCGGCCCCTCCCCGCCCATTCCTCGCGGAGACGGGAGAAAGACACGACGGGCGCGGATCAGCGGATCCGCGCCCGTCGTTTCGTACCCTGTACCTTCGTACCGTGGTTCAGCCGGCGGTGATGTTGAAGCCGGCGTCCACGTACATCGTCTCGCCCGTGATGCCACTGGACAGGTCCGAGGCCAGGAACAGCGTCGCCCGGCCCACTTCCTCCGTCTCCACGGTGCGCTTGAGGGGCGAGCGCTCGGCCGTGACCTTCATCAGGTCGCGGAAGTGCGCCACGCCGCGCGCCGCCAGCGTGTTGATGGCGCCCGCCGAGATGGCATTCACGCGGATGGCGCGCGGACCCAGGTCCACGGCAAGGTAGCGAACCGACGCCTCCAGCGACGCCTTGGCCACGCCCATCACGTTGTAGCCCGGCACGGCCTTTTGCGAGCCGTAGTACGTCATGGCGACGATGCTGCCGCCGTTGGGCATGAGCGGCGCTGCGGCGCGGCTGAGCGCCACCAGCGAGTACGCGCTGATGTCGTGCGCCGTGAGAAAGTCCTCGCGCTGCGTCTCGATGAAGGGGTTGGACATGGCCGGCTTGGGCGCGAACGCCACCGAGTGCAGCACGAAGTCCAGCGTGCCCCAGCGCTCCTGCAGCGCGGCAAAGACGGACGAGATCTGCTCGTCGCTGCGCACGTCCAGGTCGAACAGCGGCACGTCGCCACCCAGCGTGGCGACGGTGCGGGTGACGCGGTCGCGCATGGTCTCGCCCTGGTAGGTAAAGGCGAGCTCCATCCCGGCGGCGTGCAGCGACTCGGCACAGCCCCAGGCGATGGAGTTCTGGTTGGCGACCCCGACGATCAGGCCCTTCTTGCCGGCCAGCAGACCGGTGAGCGGCGAGCTCTCGGACATGGCTTCCGTTCGTGATGTATGTGATCGGCGATCCACCCCGCGACCGCCAGCGTTAGACGTCGTTTCGACATTGGTGCGGGCACCCAGCGGCGCCCCCTCC
>NZ_DASURI010000418.1:0-12532 GCF_036280135.1 Longimicrobium sp. | reverse complement strand
CACCCCGCGAACACCTCGCTGTTGCGGGCGTCGAACAGCGCGCAGACGGGGCGCCCCGCGTCCCGGTGCGCCGCCGCGAAGCCCATGAGCCCCGAGTAGGCGAACAGGGGCACGCCCAGGGCGCGCACCACGCCCTTGGCCGTGGCCGCCGCGATGCGCAGCCCCGTGAACGAGCCCGGCCCGCCGCCCGCGACGACGGCGGACAGGTCGGCCGGCGCCAGCCCCGCGGCGCGCAGGGCGCCGTCCACGGCCGGCAGCAGCGCGGACGACGCGTTCGCCTGGGCCGTGACGGCCTCCTGCGCCACGATGCACCCGCCCACTTCCACGGCCACGAACGCGGACCGCGTGGAGCTGTCGATGGCCAGCACGGGGCCGCCGCTCACGACGCGCCTCCCGGAAACGCCGGCAGGGGCGGCGGATTGCCCACGGCGCGCGCCGTCACGCGCCGCACGGATGGGTCCGCCCCCTCCTCCAGCTCGATCTCCCACCGCGGCACGGGCAGGAGCGCCTCCGCCCGCTGGGGCCACTCGATGAGCACCAGGTCGTCGCCCGCCCCGAGCTCCGACCACCCCAGCTCCCACACCTCGTCCGGGTGCTCCAGCCGGTACAGGTCCAGGTGGTGCACCTGCACGCCGCGGGGCGTGTCGTAGCGAAAGACCAGGTTGAACGTGGGCGAGGGCACGTCGCCCTCCACCCCCGCCCCCTGCGCCACGGCGCGGGCCAGCGTGCTCTTGCCCGCGCCCAGGTCGCCGCGCAGGGCCACCATCAGCGGCACGCGCGCCTCCGCGCCGATCCGCCGGCCCCACGCCATCAGCCCCTGCTCCGAGAGAACGGCCTCCATCCGCGCCGTCACCCCCCGCGCAAGGCCGCCACGGAGCGCCGCTGCGGACCCGGCTTGGCGCCGTCCATCTCCGCCTTGAGCTCCATGTACTGGTCGCGCAGCACGGCCGCGCGCTCAAAGTCCAGCCGCGACGCCGCGTCGCGCATCTCCTGCTCCAGGTCCTTGAGCATCTCCTCCGCCGACTTGGCGCCGAACACCTTCTTCTCCGCTTGCGCGCCCTTGGCGTCGGGCACCCCCTTGGGCGTGCGCGCGTCGGCCACCCGCGTGGACAGCTCGATCTCCTCCACGGACTTGAACACCGTCTGCGGGATGATGCCGTGGTCGTCGTTGTACTGCTTCTGCAGCACGCGGCGGCGGTTGGTTTCGTCGATCATCCGCTGCATGGAGCCTGTCACGTGGTCCGCGTACAGGATGGCCGTGCCCTCGGCGTTGCGGGCCGCGCGCCCCACCGTCTGGATGAGGGAGCTGGCCGAGCGCAGGAAGCCCTCCTTGTCCGCGTCCAGGATGGCCACGAGCGACACCTCCGGCAGGTCCAGCCCCTCGCGCAGCAGGTTGATGCCCACCAGCACGTCGAACTTGCCCAGGCGCAGGTCGCGCAGGATCTCCACCCGCTCCAGCGACTGGATGTCGGAGTGCAGGTAGCGCACGCGCACCCCGTTCTGCTGCAGGAACTCCGTCAGGTCCTCCGACATCCGCTTGGTGAGCGTCGTCACCAGCACGCGCTCGTTGCGCGCCTCGCGCACGCGGATCTCCGCCAGCAGGTCGTCCACCTGCCCCTTCACGGGGCGAATGTCCACCACGGGGTCCAGCAGCCCCGTGGGGCGAATGATCTGCTCCACCACCACGCCGCCGCTCTGCCGCAGCTCGTACTCGCCCGGCGTGGCCGAGACGAAGACGGCCCTGGGCACCAGCTCCTCCCACTCGGGGAACTTGAGCGGGCGGTTGTCCAGGGCCGACGGCAGGCGGAACCCGTGCTCCACCAGGGTGAGCTTGCGGGCCCGGTCGCCGTTGTACATCCCCCCGATCTGCGGGATGGAGACGTGGCTCTCGTCCACGACCACCAGGAAGTCCTCGGGAAAATAGTCGAACAGGCACGCCGGCCGCTCGCCCTCGCCCCGCCCCGCGATGTGCCGCGAGTAGTTCTCGATGCCGGAGCAGGTGCCGATCTCCAGCATCATCTCGATGTCGAAGTTGGTGCGGCTCTCCAGCCGCTGCGCCTCCAGCAGCTTGCCCGCGCCCAGCATCTCCTTGAGCCGCCCATCCAGCTCGCGGCGAATACGGTCCACCGCGCGCTCCAGCTTGCTCTTGGCCGTCACGAAGTGCGTGGCGGGAAAGATGGCCGCGCGGGCCATGGTGGCGATGGTGTCGCCCGTGAGGGGGTCGAATCGCGAGATGCGCTCGATCTCGTCGCCCCACAGCTCGATGCGCACCCCCTGCTCGTCGTAGGCCGGGTACACCTCCACAGTGTCGCCGCGCACGCGAAAGTTGCCGCGCTCGAACGCCGCGTCGTTGCGGCTGTACTGGATGGCCACCAGCCCCTCCAGGATCTTCTTGCGGCCGATCTCCTGCCCCACCTCCAGCACCAGCATCTGCGCGCGGTACTCCTGGGGGTCGCCCAGGCCGTAGATGCACGAGACGGACGAGACGATGATGACGTCGTCGCGCTCCATGAGGGACGAGGTGGCACGCAGGCGCAGCCGCTCGATGTCCTCGTTGATGGACGAGTCCTTCTCGATGTACGTGTCCGTGCTGGGAACGTACGCCTCGGGCTGGTAGTAGTCGTAGTAGCTGATGAAGAACTCCACGGCGTTCCGGGGAAAGAACGTCTTGAGCTCCCCGTACAGCTGCGCCGCGAGGGTCTTGTTGTGGCTCATCACCAGCGCCGGCTTGCCGTGCCGGGCGATGGTGTGGGCAATGGTGAGCGTCTTGCCGGTGCCCGTGGCGCCCAGCAGCGTCTGGAACTTGTCCCCGCGCACCAGCCCCGCCGACAGCTCGTCGATGGCGCGCGGCTGGTCGCCGGCCGGCGCGAACGGGGACACCAGTTCGAACGGCATCACTTCCTCGTCTGGTCGGGATTCCGGGCTGTGTGGATCAACCCGGGTTGTACCCCGAAGAAATCCCGGCGTTCACGTGTGCGAACGGGACGGTGGAACGGCAACGGACGCCGACAGGTTGGGGCGTGTCCCTCCGCTGCGCTCCGGGCCGGGCTGCGCGCGCCGTAGGCAACGATACAACCGTTGCCAACGGCGCCGGGCCACCTCCGCAAACGGCACGGTACTGCTGTGCCGCCTTGCTCCGGCGTCCCGGCCCTCCGGGCGCGCATCCCTCACGCGACGGCGTTGAACGCCGTTGCCCGCTATTCCCTATTCCCTATTCCCTATTCCCTATTCCCTATTCCCTATTCCCTATTCCCTATTCCCTATTCCCTATTCCCTGTTCCCTGCAGTTCAGCCGTCCCCCACGTCCGCCAGGTCCTGCTGCTCCCGCCGCTCCACCCGCATCACGCCCTTCACCTTCTTGATGGCGGACAGCACGCGGTTCAGGTGCGCCAGGTTCTCCACCTCCACGGTGAACTCGCCGTGCATGCCGTGGTCGTCGGCGTTCATGTCGGCGCTCTTGATGTCCGTGTTCGTGGCCGACACGGCGCTGGCGATGTCGGCGAACAGGCCGCGGCGGTCCGTGCCCTCCATGGCCAGCTTCACGAAGAAGCGGTCCGTGCCGTCGCCGTCCCAGTCGATCTCCACCCGGCGCTCCGGGTGCTCCCGCAGCTGCAGGATGTTGGGACAGTCGATGCGGTGAATGCTCACGCCCCGCCCCCGCGTCACGTACCCGATCACCTTGTCGCCGGGCACGGGCTGGCAGCAGGCGCTGTAGCGCACCATCAGGTTGCTCATGCCCTGGATGCGCACGGGGGCGTTGGGCTCCCGCCGCACCCTCGACACCAGCCGCTCGAACGCCGACGGCGGCTTGGGCGGCTCCTCCACCACCTCGGGCCACAGCGTCGCCATCACCCGCGACGGTCCCAGGTCGCCGCGGCCCAGGGCCGCGAACAGGTGCGCCGCGTCCGGCAGGTCCAGCGCCCGCGCCGCCTCGCCAAAGCGGTCCTCCGACACCTTTTCGCGGCGCGCCTTGCGGATCTCGCGCTCGATGAACTCGCGCCCCAGCCGCACGCTGTCGCCGAACTCCTCGTCCTTGATCCACTGGCGGATCTTGTTGCGCGCCCGGGCCGTCTTGACGAAGGCCAGCCAGTCGCGCGAGGGGCGCTGCTTGGGGTCGGTGATGATCTCCACCTGGTCCCCGTTCTTGAGCTCGCGCGTGATGGGCGTGATGCGCCCGTTCACCCGCGCGCCCGCGCAGTGCAGCCCCACCTCCGTGTGCACCGTGAACGCGAAGTCGATGGGCGTGGCCCCCTTGGGCAGCTGCTTGACGTCGCCCATGGGGGTGAAGACGAAGATCTCGTCCTGGAACAGGTCGATGCGGAGGAATTCCATGAACTCCTCCGGCTCCTTCGTCTCCTGCTGCCACTCCAGCACCTGGCGAAACCAGGTGAGGGTCTCGTCCACGTCGTCGCCGCCGCGGGGACCCTCCTTGTACTTCCAGTGCGCCGCGATGCCGTACTCCGCCGTGCGGTGCATCTCGCGCGTGCGGATCTGGATCTCGTACAGCCGCCCCCCCGGACCAAAGATGGTCGTGTGGAGGGACTGGTACATGTTGGACTTGGGCGTGGCGATGTAGTCGTGGAACCGCTCCGTGAGGGGCGTCCAGCGGTTGTGGATGACCCCCAGCGCGTGGTAGCAGTCGGCGATGGTGTCCACGATCACCCGCACCGCCATGAGGTCGTAGATCTCGTCGTAGCTCTTTTCCCGGTGCACCATCTTGCGGTAGATGGACCACAGGTGCTTGGGACGGCCCGTCACCTCCACGTCGATCCCCGCCGTGCGCAGGTCCGCCTGCAGGGGCGCGCGCAGGTTCTCGATCTGCTCCTCGCGCTCGCGGCGCTTTTCGCTCACCTTGCGGGCCAGCTCGCGGTAGGCCTCCGGCTCCAGGTACTTGAAGCAGAGGTCCTCCAGCTCCCACTTGATGGCCGCCACGCCCAGCCGGTGCGCCAGGGGCGCGTAGATCTCGCGCGTCTCCAGGGCGATGCGCCGGCGCTTTTCCTCGCGCAGGTAGTCCAGCGTGCGCATGTTGTGCAGCCGGTCCGCCAGCTTGATGAGGATCACGCGGGCGTCCTGCGCCATGCTCAGCAGCAGCTTGCGGAAGTTCTCCACCTGCTGCTCGGTGCTGGTGCGGAACTCCACCTTGGCGATCTTGGTGAGCCCGTCCACCACCGTGGCCACCTCGTCGCCGAACGCCTCGCGCACGTCCTGCAGCGTGGCCGGCGTGTCCTCCACCACGTCGTGGATGAGCCCGCCCGCGATGGTGGCGCTGTCCAGGTGCAGGTCCGCCAGCACCTTGGCCACCTCGATGCAGTGCACCACGTAGTCCTCGCCCGAGTGGCGCTTTTGCCCCGCGTGCGCCACCGCGCTGAACTCGTACGCCCGCGACACCAGGTCCAGGTCCAGCCGCGCCGCGTACGGGGCCACGGCCTCGAACAGGTCCGGGGGCAGGATGCCGCGGGCGTGCTCCAGCGCGCCGTCGCTGTCGGCCAGGGCCGGTGCCTGCGACGCCATCAGCGGCGCCCTCCGGCGGCACGCGCACGCCGCCGCGCGGCCGCGCGGCGGACGAAAGTCGGGATGCGGGCGTGGACTGCGTTCATACGGAGCAATGTAAGGGTTCAGCGCCGCGGGGCCACCCCCCACCCGGCGCTCAGCTGCCCCTCCTCGGCGAACGAGAAATACTTGTGCTCGCCGATAATGACGTGGTCCAGCAGCTGCACCCCCACCACCAGGCTTCCCTGGTCCAGCTGGTGGGTGAAGGCGCGGTCGGCGGGCGAGGGGTCCGTCTCGCCGCTGGGGTGGTTGTGCACCACCACCATGCCGTAGGCGTTCTCGGCCAGGGCCGCCTGGAACACCTCGCGGGGCGTGATGCCGCACCCCGTGAGGCTGCCCCGCGCCACCACCACCTCGCGCAGCAGGTCGCAGTTCAGGGTGAGCAGCAGAAGCCGGAACTCCTCCTGGGGCAGGTCGCGCATGGAGAAGCGCATGCGGTCGTAGACGGCCCGCGCGCTGGCCAGGCGCTCCAGCTCGGGCCGCGCCTCCTCGATGGCGCGGCGTCCCAGGTCCAGTGCGGCGTGGATCTTGGCGGCCTTGGCCGGCCCAATCCCCGGGACCTCGCACAGGGCCGCGAACGACGCGTTCATGATGCGCCGCAGCGACTCGGCTCCCTCGTGGGGAGAGAACCACGCCAGCAAATCGCCCGCCACGTCGAGCGCCGAGCGGCCGGGGCGGTCCTCGGTGGCGGGGATCCCCGTCTCGATGAGCAGGGCCAGCAGCTCGCGCGGGGAAAGTGAGCGCGCCCCCATGGTGCGCAGCCGCTCGCGGGGCCGGTCGTGGGTAGGCCAGTCCTTGATGGCGAACTGCCGCAGGCGCGGGGGAGGGCGATAGGCAACGGCGTGCATGCGGGTGGCGCTCCGTCGTTTCGGGGTGCCGCGGCCCGCCCGGGCCGCACCGAACAAAAACCGAATTGAATATATTTACACCGAGCGCCCCTCACCAGTCCCCCGGAGTGCGTGAGTGCGTAAGTGAAAGCGTGGGGGCCGATGATCTCTCATCAGCCCCCACGCGATTCCCTATTCCCTGCAGTTGCGGGCCGCCCCCTGTAACCTGTCCCCTGCAACCCGCGGTTCAAGGCAGCTCAGGCATTCCGCCCGTGGCACTGCTTGTACTTCTTGCCGCTTCCGCAGGGGCACGGATCGTTGCGCCCCACCACCTGCCCGGCCGGCACGCCGGCGGCGGGCGGCGGCGTCTCCTCGCGGTTGGTCTGCTGCGGCTGCGGGCGCGGCTGCACGGCCGTGTACGGGTTCACCCCGATGGACGGGCGGCGCGGCGGCTGCGGGGCCTGGGGCCGCTGGGGCGCCTCGGGGGGCGCCGGCGGCTGGGGCCGCGCCGGGGCCGGCAGCTCCAGCGCCTCGTCGGCCACGCCCAGCTCCGCGTCGGGATCGGGGCCCGAGAAGGTCATGGGCGGCGGCGGAGGCGGCGGGGCCGACGGCGCCAGCTGCGCCCGGAAGACGAACCGGGCGATGGAGGCGTACATGTCCGTCATCAGGTCCTCGAACATGTCGTACGCTTCCTTCTTGTACTCCAGCAGGGGGTCCTTCTGCCCCCACCCCCGGAACCCGATGGACGCCTTCAGGTGGTCCAGGTCGTACAGGTGGTCCTTCCACTTCTCGTCGATCGTGGAAAGCACCACGAAGCGCAGCACGGCGTCGGCCGCCTCGCCAAAGCGGTCCAGCTTGTCGTGGTACTGCTCCCGCGCGCGGTCCACGACGTACTCCTCCAGGTCCTCGCGGCCGGGGAAGCGGTCGCCCTGCCCGTTCTCGTTGGGCAGCCGGTCGGCGTTGATGAAGAAGTCCAGCAGCAGCCGCTGGCGCAGCCCCGCGAGGTCCCACTCGTCGCTGGTGGTGCCCGCCGCCGCGTACTCCTCGATGACGGGGGGCAGCGCCCGCTCGATCATCTCCCACACCTCGCCCTTGAGCTCCTCGCCGCCTTCCAGGGCAAAGGTGCGCAGGTCGTAGATGACCTCGCGCTGCTGGTTCATGACGTCGTCGTAGTCCAGCAGGCGCTTGCGGGCCTCGAAGTTCTGCATCTCCACGCGCTTTTGCGCGCCGCCGATGGAGTTGGTGATCCACGGGTGCGTGATCACCTCGCCCTCCTCGGCGCCCAGGCGGTCCATGATGGCCGCGATGCGCTCCGATCCGAACAGGCGCATCAGGTCGTCTTCCAGCGAGAGGAAGAACTGCGACGCGCCCGGGTCGCCCTGGCGGCCGGCGCGGCCGCGCAGCTGCCGGTCGATGCGCCGCGACTCGTGCCGCTCGGAGCCGATGATGTGCAGGCCGCCCGTCTCGATGAGGTGGCTGTCCGGCTGCACCGTGAGGTCCACCACCTCGTTGGGGTCCGGCACCTTGCTCAGGGCCGCCAAGTCCAGCCCGCGCCCCTTGGCCCAGGCCACCGTGCGCGGCTCGCGGACGCCCGCGCCCAGCTTGATGTCGGTGCCGCGGCCCGCCATGTTCGTGGCGATGGTCACGGCGCCCGGCTGGCCCGCCAGGGCCACGATCTCGGCCTCGCGCTGGTGGTACTTGGCGTTGAGCACCTGGTGCGGCACGCCCGCGCGCTTGAGCATGCGCGACAGCGTCTCCGACACGTCCACGTTGACCGTGCCCACCAGCACCGGCAGCTCCATCATGTGCAGCCGGCGCACCTCCTCCACGATGGCGTTGAGCTTTTCGCGGCGGGTCTTGTAGACCAGGTCGTGCCGGTCGTCGCGGCTGATGGGACGGTTGGTGGGAATCACCATCACGTCCAGCGTGTAGATCTGGTGGAACTCCCCCTCCTCCGTCTCGGCGGTGCCCGTCATGCCGCCGAGCTTGTCGTACATCCGGAAGTAGTTCTGGATGGTGATGGTCGCCAGCGTCTGCGTCTCGGCGCGGACGGCCACCCCCTCCTTGGCCTCGACCGCCTGGTGCAGGCCGTCGGACCAGCGCCGGCCGGGCATCATGCGGCCGGTGAACTCGTCCACGATCATCACCTCGCCGTTCTGGATGACGTACTGCTCGTCGCGGTTGAAGAGCGTGTACGCCTTGAGCAGCTGGTGGATGATGTGGATCTTCTCGCTCTTTTCCGCGTACTCGCGCTCGAGCTCGTCCTTGCGCTCGCGCTTCTGGTCCACGTCCAGCGACGGGTCCTCCTCCACGCGGTGCACGGCCTCGGAGATGTCGGGCACCACGAAGGCCTCGTGGTCGTCCGGTGCCAGCACGTCCAGCCCCTGGTCCGTCAGGTGGATGGTGTGGCCCTTTTCGTCCATGGAGTACAGCAGGTTCTCCTCCAGCTCGTGGACGCGCTTTTCCATCATGTAGTCGCGCTCCACCTTGCTGATCACCCGCACCAGCCCGGGGTCGTCCGCCAGCAGCTTCTGCAGCCGCTTGTTGCGGGGCGAGCCGCGGCGGGACAGGAACAGCTTTTCGCCGGCGGCGTAGCTGTCGCCCCCCGCCAGGTCCTTTTCGGCCTGGGCGATCAGGTCGTTCACCAGGCGCGTCTGCCGGCGGGCCAGGTCGGCCACGGCCGGGTTGTAGCGCGCGTACGCCGCGTTGGCCTCGGAGCCCACGGGGCCGGAGATGATGAGGGGCGTGCGCGCCTCGTCGATAAGGACGCTGTCCACCTCGTCGACGATGGCGTAGTGGTGCCCGCGCTGCACCCGGTGCTCCAGGGCGTGCACCATGTTGTCGCGCAGGTAGTCGAACCCGAACTCGTTGTTGGTGCCGTAGGTGATGTCGGCCCCGTACGCCTCGCGCCGCTCGGGCGTGTTGGGCTCGTGCAGGTCGATGCACCCCACCGTGAGCCCCAGGTAGCGGTACAGGTGGCCCATCCACTCGCTGTCGCGCTGCGCCAGGTACGAGTTGACGGTCACCAGGTGCGCGCCGCGGCCAGCCAGGGCGTTGAGGTACAGGGGCAGGGTGGCCACGAGGGTCTTGCCCTCGCCCGTGGCCATCTCGGCCACCTTGCCCTGGTGCAGGGCCAGGCCGCCGATGAGCTGCACGTCGTAGTGCACCATGTCCCAGGTGAGGGGCTGCCCCGTCACCGAGACCTCGCTGCCCACCAGCCGGTGCGCGGCCGCCTTGACGGTGGCGAACGCCTCGGGGAGGATGTCGTCCAGCACGGCCTCGAGCTCGGCCTTGAGCCGCTGCTCGGCGGCGCCGATCTGCTGCGACAGGGCCTCGCGCTCGGCGGCGTCCTCGGACGCGCGGCGGCGGGCGCGCAGCTCGGCCACCTCGGCCTCGGCTTCGGCCGTGGCCTCGCGGATGGCCGCGCGAAAGCGCTCCGTCTGGCCGCGCAGCTCGTCGTCGGAAACGTTCTTGAGCCGGTCGAACTCGCGGTTGATCTCCGCGACGATGGGCTGCAGCCGCTTGAGCTCGCGCTGGTGGCGCGTCCCGAAGACGGCGCGCACGAGGGACTTCAGCATGGGGCGATTCCTTGCAATCAACGGGAAAGGCCCCCGTACAGCCGCTCGCGCTCGATGACGGCGCGCACGGCCTCGGGAACCAGGTATCGTATGCTCTGTCCGGCCGCCGCCCGGCGCCGGATCTCCGTGGACGAAACGTCCAGCCGCGTCACGGGCACGGCCACGGCGGGGTACGGCAGGTCCGCCGGCACCGTCTCCCCCGCCCGCGAGACGACGGCCAGGGTGGCCAGCCGGGCGATCTCGTCGGGCTCACGCCAGCGTGGCAGGTCGCGCAGGTTGTCGGCGCCGGTGAGGAACACCAGCTCCGCCCCCGGCTCCCGCGCCCGCAGCGCGCGCAGGGTGTCGACCGTGTACGAGGGGCCCGTGCGGCGCAGCTCCAGGTCGTCGGCCGCGAAGCGCGGGTCGCCCGCGATGGCGCCGCGCACCATCTCCAGCCGCAGGGCCGGCGCCGTCCGCACCGCCTTGAGCGGATGGACGGCGCTGGGCACCCACAGCAGGCGGTCCAGCCCCAGCGCCTCGCAGGCGTCGGAGGCGGCCACCAGGTGCCCCAGGTGCGGCGGATCGAACGCCCCGCCGTAGACCCCCAGTCGCACGGACCGGGCCGTCAGCCGCCTGCCGAATCGGCCGGGGCGGCCGCCAGCGAGGCGGCCTCGGCGCTCTGCGGAAAGTCGCGCAGCAGGCGCTGGCGTGCGGCCGCCTCTTCCTCGCGGTACCCCATGCGCCCGTACGCCTCCACCAGGCGCAGCAGCGCCCGGGGGGCCGCCGGCGTATCGGGGTAGTTGGTCAGCACGTCGTTGAAGTACACCACCGACGCGTCGTAGAGCGACCGCCGGAAGTAGAAGAAGCCGTTCTGGTACTGCTTCTCGGCCAGGCGCCCCCGCAGCTCCGTCACCCAAGCCAGCGACTGCTGGGCCTCGGGGGTGCCGGGGTAGATGGAGGCGTAGCTCTCGCAGTAGGTGATGGCAGCGGTGGTGTACTCCGGGTCCAGCTGCGGGCGCGGCGCCAGCTCGTGGTACGCCTGGCACAGGCCGTAGCGGGCCTCGCGCGCCTCGGGGTCCGACGGGAACTCCGTGGCCACGCGCAGGAAGTCCGAGGCGGCCGTGACGTACTCACGGGTCTCCAGGTGCGAGCGGCCCAGGGCCATGAGCGCGCCCTTGAGGCGCGGGTCGGCCCCGGAGGCGGTCACGAACTGGCCCAGGAACTCGGCGGCGCGGCGGTAGCGGCCGGCCTGGTAGGCTTCCATCCCGCGCGCGTACGCCGTCTCCACGGTGGGCGGCGGCGGGGTGCGGAAGACGGCGCAGCCCCCGAGGGCCGCGGTGGCAAGGAGCGCGAGCGCGGCCCTGCGGATTGGTCTGTGGTCGGTCATGCGGTGCGTGTACCCGCGGACGCGCCGCAGGTTCAATCCGGTTTTCATCAGCCCTCCGCGGCCCCGCCGCGGCTGCGTTCCAGCATCCCCAGGTAGGCCGAGACCTGCGCGCTCCCGGGCTGCTGGGCCAGGCAGCGGCGCCACTCGCGCTCCGCCTCGTCCAGCGCACCGGCGCGGAACAGGGCCAGCCCCAGGTTGGCCCGGGCCTGCACGAAGCCGGGGTTGCGGTCCAGCACGGCCTGGAACTCCGCCCGCGCCTCGTCCAGCCGCCCCAGGTCGATCAGGGCGCGGCCCAGGCGGGTGCGGATGTCCAGGAACTGCGGGCGCAGCTCCACGGCCGCGCGGTACTGCGCCACGGCGTCCTCGGGCGCGCCGGCCTGCTCGTACGCGTCGCCCAGCTCGCGGTGCAGGTTGGCCAGGCGCGCGGCGGCGGCGCTGGAGAACCGCCCGCCCCCGCCCTTTTCCTCGTCCGCCTCGGCGGCGCGGCGAAAGGCGTCGCGCGCCTCGTCCAGCCGGCCCAGGTCGTTGAGGGTGATGGCGCGGTTCACGTGCGCCTCCACGTACCCCGGGTTGAGCTCCACGGCCCGGGCAAACGCGTCCAGCGCTTCTTCGGGCCGGCCCACCATGGACAGGCACAGCCCCATCATGTTCTGCACGTCGGCGAAGCCGGGACGGCGCTCCGCGGCGGCCTGCAGGTCGTCCAGGGCGGCCAGGTACTGGTTGCGCGCCAGGGCTTCCTTGCCGCGGGCAATGAGCTGCTCCACTGCCGGGTCCTGCGTCATCCGTCGTCGGGGTTGGCGGGGGATGGCGTGCGCCCGTGTGCAGGAACGCGAAAAACGCGGGAAGATACCGGCGGCGCGGGGGGCCGGCAAGCCACGGAACGGCGGGGGCGCGTGAGCGGAAGATGAAGGCGAGCCTTTCGATCGGCCCATCCGCGCCGTCGTCCGTTCCGGGCCGTTCCAACCGCGCGGCCCTTCTCCGCCGGCGGATCTGCCGAATCCGAGGAATCCATCCCCATCCCCCGTTCCATCACGCCAATCCGGCATAGATGCGCGGAAGTTCGCTTCATCTGTTCCGTGGACGCGCGCACCCGGATCGGCGGCATCCGGCGCGGGATGGATCTACGGAAGGATCGCACACGGGGTCTTCGGCCAACGGAGTGAACGGTTTTCTTTCATCCGTTACCGTTGACTCCGTTGGCCGCAGGCCCC
>NZ_DASURI010000417.1:0-16747 GCF_036280135.1 Longimicrobium sp. | reverse complement strand
GGGCGTGGGCATCGGCACCCGGCGCGTGGTGGCGCTGGAGGTGGCCCTCACCTCGTACTCCACCCTGCGCGGCGCCCCCCTGGAGACGGGCGGGCTGAGCTTCAAGCTGCACCGCGCCCTGCCCCGCAACACCAGCGTGGCCGTGGGCTGGGAGAACGCCGTGCTGTGGGGCGGATCCGACGACAACGGCAGCGTGTACGCCGTGGCCACGCACACCATGGCCCTGCGCGAGAACCCCGCGGACCGGTTCAGCCTGGGCGTGTTCACGCTGGGCATCGGCAACGGCCGCTTTCGCTTCGAGGACGACGACGCGGCGGGCAGGGAGACGGTCAACGTCTTTGCCGCCGCGGGGCTGCGCATCAGCGACCCCGTCTCCGTCATGGCCGACTGGACGGGCCAGGACCTGAACCTGGCCGCGTCCATCACCCCCGTGCGCCGCGTGCCCTTCGTCGTCACGGCGGGCGTGGCGGACCTGACCGGCAACGCGGGCGACGGCGCCCGCTTCATCCTGTCCCTGGGCTACGGCCTTTCCATCCGCCAGCCGTTCACCGGACGATGAACCGCATCCACCGCACGCTCCTGCTGGCCCTGGCCGCCGCCGCGCTCCCCGCGGCGGCCCAGGCCCAGCCGTTTCGCTCCGACGTCACGGGCCCCATCCCCACGGGCAGCGGCATCGCCGGGATGGGTTACCCCGTGGTGCCCGTCCGCGACATCGAGGGCGCCCTCTTTCGCCAGGTGAGCGGGCGCACGGCGTTCCGCACCCGCGGCATCGCCGACGCCGTGCTGGGCGAGGCCGCCGCCGCGCACCAGGAGGCCTGCTCCGGCACCCTGCAGCGCCCCCGCGACTGGGCAGACTCCACCGCCTTTACCGCCGAGGCGCAGCGCGTGGTCTGCGGGCTGCTGTCGCGCCCCGGCCTGGACACGGACGAGGCCCGCCGCGTGCTGGCCGCCCTGCGCGCCTGCATCCCCGGCCAGCCGGAGGACACGGCCGAGGCCCTCGTCCGCGCCCTGGCGGGGCTGGCGGCCGTGGAGCCGGCGTTCGTGGACGGGCGGCAGCGCTACATCGCGGGCGAGCGGTGGGAAGCGGCGTTCACGGCGTACGACCGCTTCCTGGACTCCGTCCCCGACGGCATGCTGGACCCGCCGCCCGCCGAGCTGCGGGTGATCGCGGCCATCCTGGACCGCCTGGTGGACGCCGGCCTGGCCGCCTCCGATCGCTGATGCCCCTGCCGATGGACGCGGACACCCGCGTGGTGGCCGCGCGGGACCAGGTGTCGGTGGAGGTGGAGGGCGAGGCCGTGATCCTGTCCCTGGCCGACGGCGTGTACTACGGCCTGGACCCCGTGGGCGCCCGCGTGTGGACCCTGCTGGAGCAGCCCCGCACCGTGGCCGAGCTGCGCGACGCCGTCGTGGCGGAGTGGGAGGTGGACGCCCCCACGGCGGAGCGCGACCTGCTGGCGCTTCTCGACGCGCTGGCCGGCCGCGGCCTGGTCGAGGTCCAGCCGGCGGCGTGACGTCGATCGAGGTCCGCGGCGGATGAGCGGCATCGCCGGCGTCGTGAGCCTGGACGGCGCGCCCGTGGACCCCGGGCTCCCGGCGCGGATGGCCGCCTGCCTGGCCGCGCGGGGCCCGGACGGCACGCGCTCGTGGTCCGCCGGACCGGCCGGGCTCGCCCACGGCCTGCTGCGCACGGGCGACCCCGGCGAGGACGTCCCCCAGCCCCTGTCGCTGGACGGGCGCTCGTGGATCGTGGCCGACGCGCGCATCGACGGGCGCGAGGACCTGGTCCGCGCGCTGCGGGCGGCGGACGTCCGGGTCGAGGTCGACGCGCCCGCGGCGGAGCTCATCCTGCACGCCGTACGCGTGTGGGGGCTGGACGCCCCGGCCCGCCTGCTGGGCGACTTCAGCTTCGCCGTGTGGGACGCGGGGCGCCGCCGCCTGTTCTGCGCGCGCGATCATCTCGGCGTAAAGCCGTTCTTCTACGCGCGGACCTTTCGCGCGCTCGTCCTGGGCAACACCCTGGACTGCGTGCGGCTGCACCCGGCCGTGAGCGGCGAGCTGGACGAGGCGTGGATCGCGGACTTCCTCGTCCACGGCGACACCCAGGCCCACGCCACCGTCTACGCCGCCATCCGCCAGCTCCCCCCCGCGCATTCGCTGGTGATGGAGGACGGGCACGTCTCCCTCCACCGCTACTGGCAGCTGCCCGTGGAGCCCGCCGCGCTCCCGTCCACCCGCGTGCGCGACGTGGTGGAAGGCGGGCTGGAGACGCTGCGGACGGCCGTGCGCGACCGCCTGCCGAACGGGTCCGCCGCCTTCTTTCTCAGCGGCGGACGCGATTCCACCTCGCTGGCCGCGCTGGCGGTGGACACGGTGCGACGGGGCGAGCGGCGGACGGCGCTGCGGGGCTACACGGCGCACTACGCGCGGCTGATGCCGGACGAGGAGCGCCCGTACACGCAACTGGCGGCGGACGCGCTGGGCATCCCCGTCCATTTCCTCCCCGTGGACGACTACGCCGTGTTCGGCCGGTGGGACGCGCCGGAGCTGCGCCGCCCGCAGCCCACGGACAACGTGCTGGGCGCCATCGAGGCCGACCAGCTGCGCCAGGCCGCCGCCCACGCCCGCGTGCTCATCACGGGCCAGGGCGGCGACCCCGTGCAGCGCGAGACGCGCTCCCGGCTCACGCGGCTGGCGGCGCGCGGACGGCTGCTGCGCGCGGCGACGGAGGCGGCGCAGTACGCGTGGTGGCACCGGCGCCTGCCCCGCCCCGGCGTGCGCACCTGGCTGGCGGAGCGCGGCGGCGCGCGGCCGTGGACGGCCGAGGCGCCCGCGTGGATCGCGCCGGAGCTCGCGCGGCGCGTGGGGCTGGCCGAGCGGCTCGCCGCGTGGAACGCGTGGGACGTGCCCGCGCACCGCCTGCGGCCCGAGGCGTACGAGACGCTCGTGGCCCCGCTCTGGCAGACGCTCTTCCTGTCGTACGATCCCGGCGTGACGGGCGTGCCCCTCGAGGTGCGCCACCCGTTCTTCGACCTGCGGGTGATCTCGTACTGGTTGTCCGTTCCGCCCGCGCAGTGGTATAATGATAAGGGCTTGCTGCGCATAGGGATGCGCAGATTCTTGCCGGAAGCGTTCCTGCGCCGCCCCAAGACGCCGCTCACGGGCGATCCCCTGGCCCTGCGCCGGGCGCGCGACGGCGACGCCTGGCTGGGCGGACGGACGATCGGCGACGAGGTGGCGCGCTGGGTGGACGTCGCCCGCGTCCCCGCCGCCATGGGGGGACGGTCGCCCGCGCCGCCCGTTCGAACCTGGGAGGACGTTCGCCCGCTGGCCCTGTCGCTGTGGCTGGCCGGCGTGAACCGCACGAGGTAAGTCACACCGGAATGGAGAGTATTTGCATGGAAACGCCGATGATGAGCGCCCGCAAGCCGTACGCGCCCCCGCGCCTGACCGTCTATGGCGACCTGCGCGAGGTGACGCTTACGAACCTGACCAAGAACATGAACGACCCGAGCAACTCCTCCACGTCGATGACCTGAGGGGCGCGTGTTTCGCGCCCACGGCGACGTTCGTGCGAGGCGGTTGGTTCGGGATGACCGGACGCCATGCAGAATCCCAAGCCCCACCGGCCCCGCAAGCCGTACGCGCCGCCCCGCCTGACCATCTACGGCGACCTGCGCGACGTGACCCTCACCAACCTGACCAAGAACATGAACGACCCCGGCAACTCGTCCAACACGATGACCTGAGGCCGTTCACCCGCGTGCGCTACCGCCTGTACGGCCTCTCCGTGGAGACCGACCGGCCGCTTCCCGGCCTGGCCCCCGCCGGCGCGCCTGGCCCCGCGGACCTGCGGATGTGGCTGGGCGCCGTGCCGCCCCACGTCTTTCCCCCCGTGCCCGAGCTGCCCTGGTACACGTCCCCCCGCGTCACGCTTACGGAGGAGCCGTCGCTGCGGGCGTACCGGAGCGCGGACGGCGCGTTCTTTCGATTCCACTACGCGGACGGAACGGAGCTGCGGGTGGACGCGGCGGGCACGCGCGTGGCCTGCACGTGGCCCGCGCCGCTCACGCTGGAGGACGCGGCCACCTACCTGCTGGGCTCCCTCTTCGGCTTCGTGCTGCGGCTGCGGGGCATCCCCGCCCTGCACGCCAGCGCCGTCGCGCTGGGAGACCGGACGGTCGCGATCTGCGGGCCGGCGGGCGCGGGCAAGTCCACCACGGCCGCCGCCTTTGCCGCGCGGGGCCGCCCCGTCCTGGCGGACGATGTCGTCGCGCTGCGGGAGGGCGCGGACGGCCTTTGCGTTCAGCCCGCCTATCCCCACCTGCGCCTGTGGCCCGACGTGCTCCCCGCCCTGGGCACGGGCGACCTTCCTCCGCTTACGCCCAACTGGGACAAGCGCTTTCGCGACCTGGCCGCGGCGGGCGCCTTTCACGACGCGCCCCTGCCCCTGGGGGCCGTCTACGTCCTGGGCGGGCGCGAGGAGGACGACGCGCCGCGGCTGGAGCCCCTGCCGCCCGCGGAGGCCGTGCTGCAGCTGGTGGGCAACGCGTACATGGGATGGCTGCCGGACGCCGCCGCCCGCGCGCGCGACTTGGCCGTGTTTGGCCGCGTGGCGCGCGCGCTCCCCGTGGTCCGCGTGATCCCGCACGCGGACCCGCGGCGCGTGGGCGCGCTGTGCGACGCCATCGAGGCGGACTTCACCGCGCGGACGATGCGGATGGGAGGAACGGATGCCTGAGACCTACGCCTTGGGCGGATACGGCGACATGGTGGCGGACCGCGTGCGGACGGGCGCGTACGCCGCCGCCATCGCGCGGGTCGTCCGCCCCGGCGACGTGGTGCTGGACATCGGCGCGGGCGCGGGCATCCTCTCCCTCCTGGCCTGCCGGGCCGGCGCGCGCCGCGTGTACGCCGTGGAGCCGGCGGAGGCCATCCACACGGCGCGCGCCATCGCGCGGGAGAACGGCTTCGGGGACCGCATCGAGCTCATCCAGGGCGTCTCCACGGAGATCGACCTCCCCGAGCGGGCGAACGTCATCGTGAGCGACCTGCGCGGCGCGCTTCCCCTCTTTCAGCACCACGTGCCGTCCATCGCCGACGCGCGGGCGCGGCTGCTGGCGCCCGGCGGCACGCTCATCCCCCGCGCGGACGTGCTCTTCGCCGCGCCCGTGGAGGCAGCGGACGTGTACGGGCGCCTCGTGGGCCCGTGGGAGGAGGGCGACCTGGGGCTGCGGATGACGGCCGCGCGGCGGCAGGCCGTGAACACCTGGGCCAAGGCCCGGCTGGGCACGGAGGCGCTGCTGGCGCGGCCGTGCGCCTGGGACGTGCTGGACTACGCGACCCGCACGGATCCGGACACGCGCGCGTCGCTGGAGTGGAGAGTGGCGCGGGACGGGACGGCGCACGGCCTGTCGCTGTGGTTCCAGGCGGAGCTGGCGGAGGGGATCGGCTGGTCCACGGGCCCGGGCGCGCCGGAAACCATCTACGGCACGCCGTTCGTCCCCTTCGCGGAGCCCGTCGCCGTCCGCGCGGAGGACCGCATCGTCGTGCGGCTGCAGGGGCGGCTGGTAGGGGACGACTACGTGTGGGTGTGGGAGACGAGCATTCACCGCGCGGCGGCGGATTCCGTGCACTTTCGCCAGTCCACGACGTTGGCGGAGCCCCTCTCGCCGGCCAAGCTGCGCCGCCGCGCGCACGATCATCGCCCCGTGCTGGGCGAGGAGGGGCGCATCGACCGGATGGTGCTGGAGCGGATGGACGGCGGCGCCACGCTGGAGGAGATCGCGCGGGCGCTGCAGGCCGCCTTTCCCGCGCGCTTTGCCCGCTGGGAGGATGCCCTGACCCGCGTGGGCCGCCTGTCCGAGCAGTATGGGGCGTGAGCCCCGCCGTTCGTCGTGTCTCGCCCGTGCTGTCGTCGTGCACGGGCAAGGTCCGGGCGCGGCGCGACCGATTCTTCACACGGCGCCATCCGTCGCGCGACGGATCCTGGCGGCGCCTCCTTCAGAGGCTGTTCGGGAACCCGCGTCCGCGATGCGTCATCCTGAGGGAGCGCCGCGCACAACACGAACGCACGCAGGGCTTCGGCGCGACCGAAGGATCTTGTGTGCGGGACTCGGAAGTGACTTCCGTGCACGAGGGTCACCCCCGAGCTTCGCGGGCAAGATCCTTCGTCGCCGCCATAGATCACGCCTGGACGTAGATCACGCGGCGGCTCCTCAGGATGACGCTTCGCGGAATGGCGCCCTGCTCTCCGCCCGCGACCAACCCGTGGCGTGATCATCCCCCGAAATGACAGCAGGTCCGTGCCGGGTGTAGATTGCGGATGATGCCCATCCTCCGCCCCCATCCGCCGCGCGCCCCCGACGCATCCGCCCCGCCCGCGCACACGCTGCTGCGGGCGTGCACCCGCGCGTCGTTCGACGCGGACGGCGCCGCGCCCGCGCTTGCGCAGACCGTTGCGTCGGGCGTGGACTGGGACGCGTTCCTGGCCCTCGCGGAACGGAATCGACTCCTGCCGCTGGCCCACCGCGCCCTCGCGGAACGGGCGGACGTGCCGGAGACCGTTCGGTCTCACCTGCGCTCCGCGTACGCCGTCAACGCGCGGCACGCCCTGCAGCTGGCGGGCGAGCTGCGCCGGCTGTTGGACGCGCTCGACCAAGCGGGCGTCCGCGCGCTGGCGTACAAGGGGCCGGCGCTGGCCGTCCGCGCGTACGGGCACCTTGCCCTG
The DNA here is from genome assembly GCF_036280135.1 of Longimicrobium sp. GTDB lineage: Bacteria > Gemmatimonadota > Gemmatimonadetes > Longimicrobiales > Longimicrobiaceae > Longimicrobium. Next base: position 10,017 of record NZ_DASURI010000417.1, on the reverse strand, counting down.
CGCACCTACAGCGACCTGGACCTGCTCGTCCGCCCGGCGGACGTGCCCACGGCGGAGGGCGTGCTCCGCACGCACGGCTACGTGTCCACCTATCACTTCACGCCCGCGCAGGACGCGGCGTTCCGGCGCGTGGACGGCGACTACCCGTATCATCATCCCCGGACCGGCGGGCTCGTGGAACTGCACGGCCGCGTGTCGTCCACCCGCTTCGTGGCGGAGCTGCCGACGGAACGGCTGATGGCGCGCGCCCGGCCCGTGCCCATCGGCGGCGGGGACGTGCCCGCCCCCGCGGACGACGACCTGTTCCTGGCGCTCTGCCTGCACGGCGCCAAGCACCGCTGGGCGCGGCTGGAGTGGCTGGCCTGCGCCGCCGCCCTGGCCGTCCGCGCGGCGGTGGACCTGTCCGCCGTCCTCCGCCGCGCGGGAGAGGCCGGCGCGCGGCGGGCGACGCTGCTGGCACTGCTCCTGGCCCGCGACGCTCTGGGGCTGGCGCTCCCGGCGGACGTCGAGGCATCCATCGAGACCGATCAGTCCCTCGATGCGCTGGCGGCGGAGGCGCGCGGCCTGTGGTTCGCGGACGACGTGGACACGGACGAAGCCACGCCCGCCAACCTGCGCTTCAACGCGCGGCTGATGGACGGCCCGTCGCAGCGGGCGCGTTACGCCGCGCGCTGGCTGTTCCTGCCGTCGCCCGAAGACTGGACGTGGGTGCGGCTGCCGGACGCCCTGGCGCCGCTGTACCGCGTGCTGCGGCCCCTGCGGCTGGCCGCGCGCTACGGCCGGAGGCGCGGCGGATGATGGGGATCGCCTGGCGCTTTTTCCGCGCCATGACCCGGCTGATGCCCCGGCGCATCGCCGCCGGCGTGGCCCTGTCGCTGGCCGTGACGGCGTCGGAGGCGGCGGGCGTGCTGCTGCTGGCGCAGCTGCTGGCCCTGGCGGGGATCGGCACCCCGCGGGGCGCCGCGGGGACGCTCGTGCGGACGGTGGGCGACGCGTTCCGGGCCGTGGGCTGGCAGCCCACGCTGGGGCCCGTGCTCACCGTGTTCGTCGTGCTGGCCGTGGCCCTGGCCCTGTTGCAGCGCACGCAGAACCTGGTGGCCAACCGCATGGAGCTGGAGGTGTCGCTGGACGCCCGCACGCGCCTGTACGACGCCATCGCGGGGGCGCGCTGGCTGCCGCTGGCCCGCGCGCGCGGCTCCGACCTGCTCACGGGCCTCACGACCGAGGTGGACCGCGTGGGCAGCGCCGCCGCGTTCCTCCTTACCTTCTTCGTCCACGCGCTGCTGGCCCTGGCGTACCTGGCCGTGGCCCTGCGCCTGTCGCCCGCGCTCACGGGCGTGGCCATGGCGTGCGGCGGCGTGCTGCTGGTGACGCTGCGCCGCAACCGCGTGGCCACCCGCGCCGCCGGGCAGGAGATCAGCACCGTCTCGGCCGAGCTCGTGTCGGCCGCCACGGAGCACCTGGGCGCCCTCAAGGTCGTAAAGAGCTACGGCGCGGAGGAGCGCAACGCACGCATGTACGCCGCCGTGGCCCGCCGCGCCACCGAGGTGCGCATGCGGGCCTGGGGCACCTACGCCGACGCGCGCGCCGGCTTCATCTCCGGCTCCGTGGTCATGCTGGCCGTGATGGCGTACGTGGCCCTGGCCGTGCTCCAGGTGAGCGGCTCCACGGTGCTGCTGCTGGTGCTGATCTTCTACCGGCTGGTGCCGCGCCTGGCCAACCTGCAGAACGTCTACCAGATGCTCTCGCACGACCTGCCCGCGTGGGAGGAGGTCGAGGCCCGCATCGCCGCGCTGGAGGCGGAGCGCGAGGCATTGTCCGAGACGGCGGAGCGGGCGGTGGTGGCGCGGTCCATCCGCTTCGAGGACGTGTCGTTCGCGTACGAGCCCGGCCGCGCCGACGCCGTGCACGGGCTCACGCTGGAGATCCCCGCGCGGCAAACGACGGCCGTCGTGGGCCCGTCCGGCGCGGGCAAGACCACCGTGGCGGACCTGGTGCTGGGGCTGGTGCAGCCGCGGTCGGGGCGCATCACCGTCGACGGGCGCGCGCTGGACGAACGCTGGCTGCGGGCGTGGCGGGCGGGGATCGGGTACGTGGCGCAGGACACGCTGCTCTTCAACGACACCGTGCTGGCCAACCTGCGCTGGGCACAGCCCGACGCCACCGAGGCGGAGGTGTGGGAGGCGCTGCGGCTGGCCGCGGCGGAGTCGTTCGTCCGCGCGCTGCCGGACGGGCTGGCCACCCCCGTGGGCGACCGCGGCGTGCGGCTCAGCGGCGGCGAGCGGCAGCGCCTGGCCCTGGCCCGCGCCCTGCTGCGCCGCCCCGCCCTGCTGATTCTGGACGAGGCCACGAGCGCGCTGGACTCCGAGAACGAGCGGCGCATCCGCGACGCCATCCGCGGGCTGCACGGGCGGATGACCATCCTGGTGATCACGCACCGCCTGCCCAGCGTGCGCGACGCGGACGTGGTGCACGTGATGGAGGGCGGCCGCTGGGTGGAAAGCGGCACCTGGGCGGCGCTGATGGAGCGCCCCGCCGGCCGCTTTCGCCGCCTGTGGGCCAGCCAGGCCGGCGAGGCTGACGCGCCCGAGCCCGAGGCGGAGGAGGCGGTCCCGTGAGCATCGCCGACGGCACGCGCATCGGGCGGCCGGGCTCCGTGCTCCAGTTGGTTACCGCCGCGTTCTACGGCACCACGATCATGCGGGTCGCCGCGCGGAGCTGGATCGCCCGTTCGGGATCCGCCGCCCCGGCCCCCGCTTGATCGCGTGGGATTTTCGTCCCATGCTGATGAGGTTCGCAGAAAACGGCCGCCTTTCGCGCAGGTGATGCAATGTCCGACCTGATGAGCCCGCCCGTGCACGCGCCCGCCGCGCCGTCTACCGACGACGCGGCGCAGGTCGCCCACGCGCGGCGGCTGTTCGAGCTGCAGCGCGGGTCGCGCTGGCGCGTGGCGCAGACGAGCGCCAGGGTGCGCATCGCCCGGCTGCGGTGGCTGCGCAAGGCCATCCTCAACCACCGGCAGGCGCTGTACGACGCCGTGTGGGCGGACTTTCGCAAGCCCGCGCCGGAGTTCGAGATCACCGAGATGCAGCTGGTGCTCAACGAGATCTCGCACACCATCAGGCACCTGCGAAAGTGGATGCGGCCGCGCCGCGTGCCCACCACGCCCCTGCTGGCCGGCACGCGCAGCCGCGTGGTCCACGAGCCGCGGGGGCAGGTGCTCGTCCTGGCCCCGTGGAACTACCCGTTCCAGCTGCTCTTCAGCCCGCTCGTGGCCGCGGTGGCGGCGGGCAACGTGTGCATCCTGCGGCCGTCCGAAAAGGTGCCCGCCACCTCCGCCGTGATGGCGCGCATCGTCGCCGAGGCGTTCCCCGAGGACGAGGTGGGCTTGGTGCTGGGCGGCGTGGACGCGGCCGACGCGCTGCTGCGGCTGCCGTTTGACCACTTCTTCTTCACGGGCAGCACGGCCGTGGGCCGCAAGGTCATGCACGCCGCCGCCGACCACCTGGCCAGCGTCACGCTGGAGCTGGGCGGCAAGTCACCCGCGATCGTGGACCGCTCGGCCGACGTGGCGCAGGCGGCGGAGCGCATCGTCTGGGGCAAGTTCGTCAACGCGGGGCAAACGTGCGTGGCCCCCGACTACGTGCTGGTGAACGAGGCGGACGTGCACGCGTTCCTGGACGCCGCCGTCCGCGCCGTCCGCCGCTTTTACGGCGAGCACGACGAGGTGCAGCGCGCCAGCCAGGACTTTGCCCGCATCGTGGACGACCGCGGCTTTCAGCGGCTGGACGACGCCCTGCGCGCCACCCTGGCGGACGGCGCGCGCGTGGTCACGGGCGGCAAGACGGACGCCGCGCAGCGGTACGTCGCGCCGACGATCCTCTCGGACGTGCGGCCGGACTCGCCCGTGATGCGCGAGGAGATCTTTGGCCCCATCCTGCCCGTGATCCCCGTGCCCTCGCTGGACGCCGCGCTGGCGTACGTCAACGCGCGGCCCAAGCCCCTGGCGCTGTACGTCTTCACGAAGAGCGGCAGGGTGGCGAAGCAGGTGGTGCGCGGCACGACGGCGGGCGGCACCATCGTCAACCACGTCATCTGCCACCTGGCCAACCCCGACCTGCCGTTCGGCGGCGTGGGCGAGAGCGGCCAGGGCAGCTACCACGGCCACGCGGGGTTCCGCGCGTTCAGCCACGAGCGCGCCGTGCTGCACGCCGGGCGCTGGAGCCTGGCGCCGCTGTACTATCCGCCGTACGGCCCCAAGATGCGCCGGATGGCCAGCATGATATCGAAGTGGCTGGAGCGCCGGTGAGGACACGCTCCAGCCGCTGATATGAGGCGGCCTTCCCGCGCCCCGGTTCCGTGCGGCTTCATCCATCCTCTTCCATTCCCGCCCCAGCCCATGATCCGCATTCGCCTCTCCCCGCTTGCCGCCGCGCTCTTTCTGGCCGTCGTGCCGGCCGCCGCGCAGACCCTGCCGGGCGCCTTCACCATCCCGCCCGGCGAGTACGAGTACCGGTGGATGGTGCGCGTCCACCCGGACAACACGGTGGAGCGCACGCCCATCCGCGGCTCCCTGCGCCTGCAGCCCGACGGCCGCTTTGTCCACGGCCGCGAGCGCGAGGGCATTGCCTGGTCGCGGTCCAGCGGCGGGTACAGCCCCGACGGCAACCTGCTGTACATCACCAGCATGACGGATCCCGGCGCCATGACCTCGGTGACGGACACCTTTGTCGTGCGGCATCCGGGCGACCGGCTGTTCCTGTGGCAGAACCTGCACGAGGAAGGAAAGGTCGAGTACGAGCTCGCGCCCGTGGGCGCCCCGGCGGAGCGGGCGGCGGCGCCGGGCGTGATCCCCGGGCTGTACGGCTACGTGGCCGAGGTGCTGTACTACGAGGCCGGATCGGCCGGCCTGCCGCTGGCCCGGCGTGCGTACGCCACCAGCTTTCCCGCGGCGAGCACGCGCGGCGTGTGGATGCAGCTGCAGATCGAGTATCCCACGGCGCTCACCGGCGCGGAGTACCCGGTGACGTGCCGGATTCGCGACGCCGCCGGCCAGGTGGTGAACGAGGGCACGTCGTCCATCCGGGTCACGCCCGGGAGCGGCGCGCGCTACTTCATCCACGGCTGGGGGGCAGACACGCCGGGCGGGCTGCCGTCCGGCAGCTATCGCGTGTCGTGCAGCATCGGCGGCGAGGAGATGCTCATCCAGGGCGCGTTCCAGGTCACCTGACGAGGCGATGCAGACGACCATCCGCTCCGCGAACGAGGCGGACGTCCCGCTCATCCTGCGCTTCATCCGCGAGCTGGCGGAGTACGAGCGGCTGCTGCACGAGGTGGTGGCGACGGAGGAGACGCTGCGGGCCACGCTCTTTGGCCCGCGGCCGGCGGCGGAGGTGGTGATCGCGGAAGAGGACGGCGAACCGCTGGGGTTCGCGCTGTTCTTTCACAACTACTCGACGTTCCTGGCGCAGCCGGGGCTGTACCTGGAGGACCTGTACGTCCGCCCGGAGGCGCGGGGACGGGGCACGGGGCGCGCGCTTCTGGCGCACCTGGCCCGATTGGCGCGCGAGCGGGGCTGCGGGCGGCTGGAGTGGTGGGTGCTGGACTGGAACGAGTCCGCCATCCGCTTCTACCGATCGCTGGGCGCGCGGCCCATGGACGAGTGGACGGTGTTCCGCCTCACGGGCGCCGACCTCGCCCGCCTCGCCGACGAAGCCGCCGGTGGATGAACGATGCGGATCGGATGACGAACGGCCCGCGACCGAACCTGGTCGCGGGCCATTCAGCTTTCCGTCCCGTGCACGGGAGAATCCCCGTTGTCGCAGTTCTCTTTACCCTCGCCCGCGCTGTCATTCTGAGCGACCGAGGCGCCGGCTGGGTCTAGCCCTGCCGTGATGCGTCCGGCGCCGACCGAGCGAAGAATCTGGTCGCCAGAGTGCGTGGTCCCGCCCGCGCGCTGAGTTCCGCGCGAGGAGTTCGCGCACGGGCGAGGTCTGTGCGCGGCGCGGCCAGATTCTTCACTCGGCGCCATCGTGCACAGGACGGATCCCGACGGCGCCTCCTTCAGAATGACAGCATAGGACGGATCCCGTTGTCGCAGTTCTCTTTACCCTCGCCCGTGCTGTCATTCTGAGCCGACCGAGGCGCCGGCTGGGCCTGTCCCTGCCGTGATGCGTCCGGCGCCGACCGAGCGAAGAATCTGGTCGCCGGAGTGCCTGATCCCGCCCGCGCGCTGAGTTCGCGCGCGAGGGGTCCGCGCACGGGCGAGGTCTGTGCGCGGCGCGACCCGATTCTTCACTCGGCGCCATCGTGCACGGGACGGATCCCGACGGAGAATGACGGCGGGGGACAGGCCCGCGCGACGCGGTTCATCGACGCGTCGCGTCCCCGATCAGAGCGGCGCGGTGGCCAGGCGGAGCAGTTCGTCGTGGACGCGGCCGTTGCTGGCGGCGATGCCGCGCCACTGGGGCTCGGGCCGGTTGTACTCGGCGGGGGTGCCGTCCAGCCGGGTCACGACGCCGCCGGCCTCCGCCACGATCACCTCGGCGGCGCAGATGTCCCACTCCGCCTTGGGCCCGCGCGAGACGAACGCCTCGGCGCCGCCCTGCGCCACGCGGCACATCTTGTACGCCGTGCTCCCCAGGGGCTCCACGCGCCAGTCGGCGGCGAACGCGTCGAACTCGCCGCGCTTCATCTCCCAGCGCGACGCTACGATGCGCGGCATCTCCCCCGCGCCCACGTCCGACACGCGGATGGGCTTGCCGTCGCGAAAGGCGCCGCCGCCCACGGCCGCGCTGAACACCTCGTCCGTGGCGGGGTTGAGCACCACGCCCAACACGGCGCGCCCGGCGTCCACCAGCCCCACGCAGATGGCGAACTCCGGCCGTCCCAGGACGAACGAGTTGGTGCCGTCGATGGGGTCCACCACCCACAGCCGCGTGCGCGAAAGCCGGTCGGGCGAGTCCGCCGTCTCCTCGGAGAGCCAGCCGTAGTCCGGCCGGGCCTCCATGAGCATGCGGCGCAGGATGCGGTCGGCGGCCAGGTCCGCCTCGGTCACGGGCTGGTCGGCGGACTTGTAGCGCACCTCCTGCTCCACCCGGAACGCGCGCCAGACGGACTCGCCCGCCGCGCGCGCCGCGCGGATGGCCAGCTCCAGGTCTTCCTGATACGGATTGCTCACTCGGCCTGCCTCAACGAAGACCGCGCCGGCCAACCCGAGCGGCGCGGCGGGAAAGCACTCGAAAGATGTCCAGCTTCACGTGACGAAGTCCTCGGGAGAGATCGCGGTCTGCGGAAACTCCCGCAGGACCTTTTTGTCCGCGGTGACCAGCGGGATTCCGAGAAGCTGGGCCAGGTACACGAACTCGCAATCGTATGCGGTGCAGCCGGAGCTGTACGCCATCGCGAGCACCGGCGCCGAATCGACGTGATGCTCGTTCCCGGCCAGGATTGACTCGGCATCCGCCATGATGCCGAGCGCATCCGGAAGCGTCATCAGGCTCTTTCGGAGATATCCCGCGAGAACGTTGCGCATCTCGCTCCGCCAGAACGCGGGAGCGGCCCAGGCGGGATCCTTGGCCAGCACGGCTTCGGCCGTCGCCGTCGCCGATCCGCTGATCAGCAGATACGCGATCAGGTTGGTGTCCGAAACGATCACAGCCGTCCTTCCGCCCTGGCCTCTGCCAGGAACTCGTCCGTGAGCGGCGGAAGCTCCATCCGCGCGCGGCGGGCGCGAACGCGCGAAAGGAATTCCTCCGGATCGATGGACGCCCGCCCTACCGATCGCTCCAGCCGAAGAAGGACCTCGCTGTTGATGCTGCGCCGGTTCGCCTCCGCGCTCCGCCGGAGGTCATCGAGCAGCTCGTCCGGAATTCCCTTGATGGTCAGGCTGGCCATGCGTGCTCCGTGGTTGCAGAATGGAACCACTTGGAATTTAAATGAGCTATCCCGCACAGACAACCGCCCCGCGCCGCCGTTGCCGGCTGTCCCCTGTCCCCCGCAGTTCCCGGCCGTCCGCCGTTCACCCCGACCGCGGCCGCTGCTTCCACTGCACGGGCCGCGTGGCCCGCGGATGCACGTCCAGGCGCCGGGCCCAGGCGCGGAACTCGTCGCCGTGGTCGGGCTTCTTGCCTTCCACGTGCTGCCACAGGTGAATCATCTCGTGCCGCAGGGTCAGCTCCGACTCGCCGGGCGCGCCGTGCGTGCACAGCTGGCGGGAGATGACGATCTCCAGCGGATGCGAGCAGAAGTGGCCGTTGCGCCGCCGCATGCTGCCGCTCAGGAAGAGCGGCACCTCCGGGAGCGATCCGCCGAACTTTTCCGCGTTCACCCGCCGGAACTCCGCCAGCAGCCGGTCCAGGTGCGGCTGGTCGCCCGGCTCCACGCGGCGCGCGCGGGGGCGGCGGCGGGGCACGGACGGGTCCGCCGGGATGCGGTCGATGAACTCGCGCACGACGGCCTTGGCCCGCGCCCGGGTCCGCGCGTCGCGGCCCGTGAACAGCCGCGCCACGGCCACCAGCACGTCGTCCGGCGCCTCGGCAAACGCCACGTTCAGCCGCAGGGCGCGGCCCCGCTCCGCCGCGGAGGCCATGATCCGCCGGTTGCGCGTGTACACCACCTTGTAGAACTGCGGCGTGACCCGCGCGATCACGGCCAGCGTCTGCGCCTCGGACCGGCCGGACGGCGCCGGGCGGACGGAGCGCGGCTCCGGCCTGGCTTTCGGCGCGGACGCGTGCGGCCGCGGATCGGCCCTGGGCGACGCGGCGGCGGGACGGCCGGGCGCGGCGGGCGGCGTCTGGGGCGCAGACGATTTCGGCCGGGGCCGCGGGGGAGGCGGCGCCCAGCCGAACAGGTCCAGCACCTCGTCCAGCAGGCGGCTCACGCGCTGGCAGCCAGCGCGGGCGGCCGGGCCGCGTGGCGGTACTCCACCTGGTATCCCAGGCGGCGCGGCACCTCCAGCAGCGCCTCCATGTCGCGCTCGATGCGGGCGCCGGCCTTTTGCGTCACCTCGTCCTCCAGCGGCAGGTCAAAGTCGTCCGCGCCGTACTCCAGCGCGCGGAACGCCTCCTCGTTCTGCGTGAGGACGGAGGTGCGAAAGTGCTTGACGTTGTCCAGGTAGATGCGGCACAGGGCCATGTGGCGCCAGTACTCGCGCGGCGTGATCTCGGCGCCGCCCAAGTCCGTGCCGTACGGCTTGTACGTCCAGCAGAGGAAGGAGAACAGGCCCTCCCAGCCGTCCTGGATGCAGTCGTCCTGGAAGGCGCGGGTGCGCTCCAGGTGCTCCAGCCGCTCGTCCAGCGTCTCGTCGAAGCCGATGACCATCGTGGCCGTGGTGCGCATCCCCGTCTCCACGATGGCACGCTGGGCCTGGAAGTACTCCTTGACGGTGTACTTGAACTTGGCGTGGCGCTTTCGGAAGTCTTCCGTGAGGATCTCCGACCCGCCGCCCGTGATCCAGAACACACCCGCGTCGCGCAGCCGCTCCGCCGCCTCGTGATGGGAGAGCCTGGCGCGGTCCGCCAGGTACATGAACTCGGCGATGGTGAGCGCGTAGAACTCCACCCGGTCGCCGTAGCGCTCGCGCACGGCGGCGAACAGGTCCGCGTAGAAGTGCAGGGGCAGCTTGGGGTTGAAGCCGCCGTTGAAGCCCACCAGGTCGCCGCCGACGTCCAGCAGCTCGTCGATCTTGGCAAAGACGTCTTCCCGGGACAGGACGTAGCCGCCGTCCTGGTTGGGAAGCACGTAAAAAGCGCAGTAGTCGCACTGCGCCACGCACACGTTGGTGTAGTTGATGATGCGCATCACCATGTAGGTGGCGCGGTCCGGCGCGTGGTAGCGCGCGCGGACGGCGCCGGCGAGCGCCTTGAGCTCGTCGTCGCTGGCGTGCTCCCACAGGAGGCGCGCCTCGGGGGTGGTGATGCGTCCGCCGCCCCGGACCTTTTCCGCGATCCCGGCGAGCGCGTCCTGCACGCCCGCGGCCGTATCGAGCAACACGGTGTCTCCCTGTGCGTTGCGAGG
>NZ_DASURI010000416.1:0-9502 GCF_036280135.1 Longimicrobium sp. | reverse complement strand
GCTATTCCCTATTCCCTATTCCCTATCACCTGTTCCCTAGTGGCCGCCCTGCAGCAGCTCCACCAGCACCCCGCCCGTGCCCCGCGGATGCAGGAACGCCACCAGGTGCCCGGCGGCACCGGGGCGGGGGGCCTCGTCGATGAGCTGCCGGCCCTCGGCGCGGTGCCGGGCCAGCTCGGCGGCCACGTCGGGAACGCGGTAGCACAGATGGTGCATCCCCGGCCCCCGCTTCGCGAGGTACTTGGCCACGGCCGAGTCGTCGCGGGTGGGGGCCAGCAGCTCCAGTCGGCCGTCGCCGTGGCCCAGGAAGATCACTTCCACGCCCTGCGACTCCACCCGCTCCCGGCCGTACCCCTTGTGCCCCGTGATAGATTCGAAGAGGGAAAGCGATTCGTCCAGCGAGTGCACCGCGATTCCAACGTGGTCCAGCGCGTGCTCCGTCATCGGCCTCTCGTGGGCTTGGTGTGGATGGATCGGCAACATTCTTGAGTCAGCCGCGACAGGAGGATAGCCCGGAGGGCCGGGCGCGGCTACCGCACCGGGCGCTGGCGACCCCAGCGCCCCGAACGGGGAAGGCAGACATGGCGGGACAGAACATCAAGGAAATCACCGACGGCAACTTCCAGTCGGAGATCGCCGACAACAACGGGCTCTCGATGGTGGACTTCTGGGCCGAGTGGTGCGGCCCGTGCCGCCTGATCGCGCCCTTCGTGGAGCAGATCGCGGACGAGTACAGCGGCCGCGTGACGGTGGGCAAGCTGGACGTGGACAGCAACCAGCGCACGGCCTCGCAGTTCAACGTGCGCTCCATCCCCACTGTCCTGTTCTTCAAGGACGGCAAGGTGGTGGACCAGGTGATCGGCGCCGTGCCCAAGCAGGCCCTGGAGCGCAAGATCCAGGAGCACCTGGCGGTCTGACGGAACGGCAGCGCGGGCCGGGCGCGCCCCCGCGGCGCGCCCGGCCCGCGTTCGCATTCTGCGGCCGCGGGTTGCGGATTGCGGCGGGCGCCCGCGCGCGTCCGCGGGCAAGTGACTCGCGCCAAACAGCTTGCGTTTGGGCACGGAACGTGACTTTCGCGGCGTGAATTCAAGGGACCTTCAGGCCGCTCCGTCTTCGCCCCGCCCCACCACGACAATGATCTACCGGTTTCCCTGGGACAGCGCGTACCTGCCGCGCACCAAGCTGGCCTACGTAAACCTCCCCGGCATCCTCAGCGACGGCAAGCGCGACCGCCAGGCCCGCGTGCCCGGCTTCGTGGCCGTGCAGCTGGGCGAGCGCTGCTTCATGATCTTCATGCGCCAGGGCGAGCCGTTCTTCGCGGCCCGCATTACCCCCGCCGGCCGCGGCCCCGCCGCGCTCAGCGAGGTGCTGCGCCTGTGCGCCACGGAAAGCGAGCGCGGCGAGGGCGGGCAGATCGGCTACTACGGCGCGTCGGAAGACCAGCTGCGCGCCATGCTCAGCACCGTGGTGCACGAGCCGCTGCCGCTGTCGACCGAAGTGGACCCCGCGCGGCCGGACCTGCTCTTTCCCAAGCTGCGCGAGCGCGGCTTTTCCGGCGTGCTGGAGCTGTGCGACGGGGGCCGCAAGCACTACCTCGTCTTCCAGGACGGCGGCTTTCGGACGGGCTGGTTCACGGAGCGCGACGAGTCCATGCCCATCCCCGACTTCCTGCGCGGCCTGTTCACCCTGGGCGCGGGGCTCGCCGTGGGGCTGTACCCCGCGCTGGACGCGCTCCCCGTGCAGGCGGGGCCGGGCTTCGTGGACCTGTACCGGCGCATCATCGGCGGAACGCTGCGCGAGGTGGCGCTGGCCACGGGGCGCGAGACGGCGCTGGGCATCGTGCAGCGGGGGCAGGGGCTGGCGGCGCTGGAGCACCCCGTGGTGGCCTCGTTCGACATCACCCCCGAGGGGCGGGTGATGGGCGACCCCGTGGCGTCTCCCGAAAAGCTGACGGACGGCGTGGCGCGGTGGATGACGGAGGTGCTCATCGCCGCGGCGGACCACCACGGCGTGGATCCCGCCGGCGTGGTGGAAAAGGTGGGGCGCGACAGCCGGTTCGTGCTGCAGGAGCACGGGTTCTTCGCGCGGCTTCCCTGGGCTCTTTCCATCTGAACGTGGCATCGCTCTTCATCGTCAGCACGCCCATCGGCAACCTGGGCGACATCTCCCGCCGGGCCGTGGACACCCTGCGCGCCGTGGACGTGGTCCTGGCCGAGGACACGCGCCGCACGGGCGTGATGCTCAAGCTGCTGGACATCCAGGCCCGGATGATCAGCGCCCACGAGCACAACGAGGCGTCGCGCGCGGGCACTGTCGTGGAGATCCTGCGCGAGGGGCGCGACGTGGCCCTGGTGACGGACGCCGGCACGCCGCTGCTCTCCGACCCCGGCGCGCGCATTGTCCGCGAGGTGGTGGAGGCCGGCTACGACGTGGTGCCCATCCCCGGCGCGTCCGCGCTGCTGGCGGCGCTCGTGGCGTCCGGCATCGACGCGGGGACGTTCAGCTTTTTGGGCTTTCCGCCGCGCAAGGGCGGGTCGCGGGCGGAGATGATGGAGGAGATCGCCGCCTCGCCGCGCGCCGTCGTCCTCTACGAGTCGCCCAACCGCGTGGGCAGGCTGCTGCGCGACCTGGCGGAGGCCGCGGGCGGGGAGCGGCGCGTGTGCGTGGCCCGCGAGCTCACCAAGCTGCACGAGGAGTTCTGGCGCGGCACCCTGGCCGAAGGCGCGGAGCGCTACGAGGACGCCGAGGTGCTGGGCGAGGTGGTCGTCGTGGTGGAAGGCCGGCCGAAGGACGCGGAGCGCGAGGAGGAGGTGGACGCGCTCGCGGCCCACTCCATTGCCCGGGCGCTGCTGGGGCAGGGGCAGTCCGCGAGCGCCGTGGCCAAGGAGCTGCGCCGGCGGATGGGCATCTCCCGTAACGACGCCTACCGCATCGCGCAGGAGGCCGCGGAGGCGCAGGAGGGGTAGGCAGGCGGATTCGAAGTTGGGCCGGGCTCCAGTCGGAGCGAATGAATTCGCCGCTGGAAAGTCGCGAAGTCCGCCTGCGCGGACTGCCCCAGCGAGGGTCGGGCGTCGTACACCGAAGCGGGTCCCGTGACACCTCTCCCGCGCAGTGCGGGAGGTCGCGAGCCGACGCGCGGGTGGGGCGCCCCGCGATGCCGCTCCATCGCAACATCCTGCCCGTGCCGGGGTTACGTAGTTGAAGCCTCGCGGCAGTTTGCGAGGCTTTCCGCGGTCGTTGCGGCGACTTCAGTCGCTCCGGCGCGGGTCCGGACAAGCCGCACCGCCAAACTCCATTTGCCCGCGGATACGAATCCGCCTTCATCCTTCTCTTCTCCGCGGCCACGATGTCCACGGACGCCAGGATGGACGCACCCCGGCACGACGCCGGCTCCACGACGGCGGACGACGCATCGCCCCGCGCGCGGGTGGACGCGCTCAACGCGCACGCCTGGGACACGCGCGCGCAGGACGCCGCCCGCGCCGCCGTGCTCGCGGACGAGGCGCTGCGCCTGGCCGAGGCGGAGGGCTACAAGGCCGGCATGGCCCTGGCCCTGCGCACGCGTGGATTTCACCGCTACCTGGCCCGGGGAGACTACGAGGGCGCGCTGCACGACCTGCGGCGCGCCCTGTCCCTGCTGGACGAGGCCGCCGACGCCCGCGGCCGCGCCGACGTGCTCAACGGCATCGGCAACGTGCACTGGCGCCGCGGCGAGTACGCCGACGCCATGCGCTGCCACCTGCGCGCCCTGGAGATGCAGCGCGGCCTGGGCGACCGCATGGGCGAGGGACACTCGCTCAACGCCCTGGGCAACGTAGCCTATCACCTGGGCGACTACGGGCAGGCCCTGGACTACTACCAGGACAGCCTCAAGCTGCGCGAGGAGATCGGCGACCGCGTGGGCGTGGCGTACTGCCTGAACAACATCGGCAACATCCACGGCCAGCTGGGCGAGCTGCAGCGCGCGCTGGACTACATGCTCCAGGCGCTGGAGATGAAGGAGGGGGCCGATCCGCAGGCCGCCGGCATCTCCATGCTCAACGTGGGCAGCGCCTACGCCGACCTGGGCGACGACGAGCGCGCCCTGGAGTACATGGAGCGCGCCGCCGTGCGCCTGCGCGAGACGGGCTCGCTGGACGGCGAGGCCACCTGCCTGCGCGACATCGGCCGGGTGCACGAGCGGCGCGGCGAGCTGGACGCGGCCCTGGCGTGCTACCGGCAAAGCCTGGAAAAGACGCGCAGCCTGGGCGCGCGGATGTTCGAGGCCGAGACGCTCATCCGCCTGGGCTCCCTGCGCGTGCGCATGGGCGAGGGCGACGCGGGGCTGGCGGACCTGCACGCGGCGCTGGAGACCGTGTCGGAGCTGGGCGCGCGCCCGCAGGTGTACGCCGCGCACGAGGCGCTGACGGAGGTCTACGAACAGCGCGGCGCGCTGGAGCCGGCCCTGCGCCACCACCGCGCCTTTCACGCGGCGTGGCGCGAGGTGTTCAACGCCGAGACCAACGCGCGCATCAAGAGCGTGCTGGTCCGCGCCGAGGTGCAGCAGGCGCAGCGCGAGGCCGAGATCCTGCGCGGCAAGAACGACGAGCTCACGGCCGCGTACGGGCGCCTGCGCCAGGCGGACGAGGAAAAGGCCCGCCTGGTGGACCGGCTGCGGGACCAGGCCGCGGAGCTGGAGCGGCAGACGCGGGAGGATGCGCTCACCCGCGTGTCCAACCGCCGGCACCTGGACGCGCAGCTGGCCACCGAGTGGGAGCGTGCCCTGCGCTTCGGCCGGGCGCTGACGGTGGCGATGGTGGACATCGACCACTTCAAGCAGGTGAACGACCGCTTCAGCCACGCCGTGGGCGACGAGGTGCTGCGGACGGTCGCGCGCATCCTGCGCGACAACACGCGGGGCGTGGACGTCGTGGCGCGCTACGGCGGCGAGGAGTTCTGCCTGATCCTCGTGGAGACCCGATCGTCCGAGGCGGCGAAGCTGTGTGACCGGCTGCGGGGGCTGATCGCGGACTACGACTGGTCGTCCATCCGCCCCGGGATCGCCGTGACGGTAAGCATCGGGGTGGCGGGGCTGCACGAGGGGGCGGATGCGCCCGACGCGCTGCTGGCCGCCGCGGACGTGCGCCTGTACGCCGCCAAGCACGCCGGCCGCAACCGCGTCCTCGCCTGAGCTGAACCGGGGATCCGCGCGGGTCTGTCCACCTGCGCGCCAAACCCGTCCATTATGACCGCTTTCATTGTGCCGATCTGTGGAGATTCCCGTGGATCCAGTCCCTGCCGTCCCGGTATCCGCCGCCGACGTCGAGGCGCGCGCCCGCATCGACGCGCTGGCGGACGAGGCGTGGCCCCTGCGCTTCAGCGACCAGGCGCGCGCGGCGGCGCTCGCCGGGGAGGCGCTGCGCCTGGCCCAGGCGGCGGACTACCCCGTCGGGGTCGCGCTGGCCCTGCGCACGCTGGGCGCGCAGCAGTTCTACTTCCAGTCGGACCTCACGGGGGCGGACGCGCGCTTTCGGCTCGCCCTGGACCTGCTGGACCAGGCGGGAGAGACACGGGGCAGGGCGGACGTGCTCAACCTGCTGGGCTCCGTCAACCGCCTGGCGGGGCGGCAGGTGGACTCCATGCGGCTGCACCTCGCGGCGCTGGAGCTCGCGCGCCAGCAGGGCGACCGGATGGCCGAGGCGCTCGCGCTGGGCTCCATCGGCAGCGTGTACCACCTGCTGGGCGACTACGGCCGGGCGCTGGAGCACCACCAGGCCAGCCTGGCGCTGCGCGAGGAGATCGGCGACGAGACCGGGATGGGGTACCCGCTGATCAACATCGGCATCATCCACGGCATGATGGGCGAGCCGGAGCGCACCATCGAGCACATGCGGCGGGCGTTCACCATCCAGGAGCGCGGCGACCCGCACTCGGCCGACGTGTGCCTGGTGAACCTCGGGAACGCGTACCTGGACCTGGGGCAGGACGAGCGCGCGCTGGAGTTTCTGGAGCGCGCCTACACGCGTCTTTCCGCCCGCGGCAGCCACGCGGACGAGGCCAGCTGCCTGTGCGACATCGGCCGCATCCACGAGCGCCGGGGCGAGGACGCGCGGGCTCTCGCGTGCTACCAGCGCAGCCGCGCGCTGCTGGAGCGCACCGGGTCGCGCATCTACCTGCCGGAGGTGCTGATGCGCTTGGGCGCCCTGCGCGTGCGGACGGGCGAGGCCCCGGACGGGCTGGCGGACCTGCGCGCGGCGCTGGTCTCGGCGGAGGAGCAGGGCGCGCGGCAGCACGTCCACGCGGCGCACGAGGCCCTGGCGCGGGCGTACGAGCAGCTGGGCGACGCGGCGCGGGCGCTGGAGCACCACCGCGCGTTCCACGCCGTGTGGCGCGAGGTCTACGGGAACGAGACCAACGCCCGCATCCAGCACGCCCTCGTCCGCGCGGAGGTGGAGCAGACGCAGCGCGAGGCCGAGCTGCTGCGCGAGAGGAACGAGGCACTCACGCGCGCGGACGAGGAAAAGGCGCGGCTGCTGGACCAGCTTCGCGCGCAGGCGGCGGAGCTGGAGCGGCAGACGCGGGAAGACGCGCTCACGCGTGTCTCCAACCGCCGGCACCTGGACGCGCAGCTGGCCACGGAGTGGGAGCGCGCCCTCCGCTTCGGGCGCGCGCTGACGGTGGCGATGGTGGACGTCGACCACTTCAAGCAGATCAACGACCGCTTTACGCACGCCGTGGGCGACGAGGTGCTGCGGACGGTCGCGCGCATCCTGCGCGACAACACGCGGGGCGTGGACGTCGTGGCGCGCTACGGCGGCGAGGAGTTCTGCCTGATCCTCGTCGAAACCAGGTCGGCGGACGCGGTGACGCTGTGCGACCGGCTGCGGGGGCTGATCGCGGACCACGACTGGTCGTCCATCCGCCCGGGCATCGCCGTCACGGTGAGCATCGGCGTGGCGGGGCTGCACGAGGGAGCGGATGCGCCCGACGCGCTGCTGGCCGCCGCGGACGTGCGCCTGTACGCCGCCAAGCACGCCGGCCGCAACCGCGTCCTCGCCTGAAGACGGGTCCGGCGAACCTCGCGTCCCGGGACGTGTCACCCTGTCGTTGAACAACTTCGGTCGCGGGCAGCGCCGTCCTTTGCCGAAGCGTCGTCCTGCGCCTGGAAGGGCCACCCCGGGCAAACGCCGCGGACGTCTCGATCCCCGCGGGACCGACGGCGACGAAGGATCTCGCCCGCACGGCGACAGGCCGGCTCCGGGGCACGGGATCCGGTCGATCTGGAGTAAGGAGAGCCGGCCCTCTCCAGGTACGCGGCCCTCCCGGCTCCTTCTCCCAATCGGCGGCCCCGGCGAACATCGCCGGGGCCGCTTCTCGTCGCGGATCTATCGCCGCCGGGCCGGGCGCCGGCAGGCGCGAAGCCAGATCCCCGTGGGCACGCTCCATCTGTTCCCTCGCGTTCCCGGGCGAGCGTTCCGGCCCGGGGAACCCCCACGCACCGCCGCGAGACGAGATGCTTGCGTTTATCAAATTCGTCGTTTAATGATTGGGTGCTGTTGCGTTCACCCTATCACCCCACATCGGGAGGTGGAGCATGGATCCGTTCAGCCCCTTCGGACAGCAGTCGCAGTTCGAGACGTTCGATCCGTACGGTGGCTACGACGCGGCAACGCTCGCGGCCCTGTACGGCGGTTCGTGCGATCCGGACCAGAACATCAACATCAACTGCGGCTGCTGATCGGGCACCGCGGGGGTGGATCGGCCGGGAGCCCGGCCGGTCCACCCGGACCTCGTTTGGAGACGGACGCCCCGCTCACCTCCGCGCACCGGTGGACTCCATGAACGTCATCCCGCCGCTCCCGTTTTCGCCTTCCGCGTCCGGCGCCCGCGTGATCGTGCTGGAAGCGGCACCCGGCGCCGCCCGGCGCGACCTGCTGCGCGGCTGGGCCGGCGCGGCGCGCGCGGGCGCCGCCGCCGCGTGGCTGCTGCCCTGCGACGCGGAGCGCGAGGGGTTGTGGGGCGGGCTGAACACGTGGATGCGCGAGCTGCTCCCCGAGCTGGAGTCACGGGCGCCGGACCTGTTCGTCCAGCACGACACGGAGCTCACGGCCGTGCTGCCGGACCTGCGGCTGCGCGTGCGCCCGCGCCACGTGACGCTCACGGAGACGGCGGAGAAGGAAGAGGGCGTGCGCAACTGGGCGCAGGACCGGGCCTACCGCATTCCCCAGGGCATCGTGGACCTGCTGGACGCCTGGCACGCGCGCACCGGCGGCGGGCGCTGGGCCCTGGCCTGCGACGGCTTCGACCGCCGCGGGGCGCTGGTCGGCCACTTCTTTCGCCAGCTGCTGCGGCGCCGGGGCGAGGCGCTGGGGCTGCAGCTGCTCGTGGCCGTGGACCCCGGCCAGGGTGACGCCGTGGCGGACGAGCTGGGCCGCTTTGCCCCCGTGGAGCGGGTGCGGCGGGAGCTGCCCGCCGGGCCCGAGGAGCGGCTGCACCCGGACGAGGCCGCGCGCCGGGCGGCGGAGCTGGAGGCGTGGGTGAGCACGGACACCATGTGGGTGACCATGCACGCCCACGAGGTCATCCGCCTGTGGACGGCCGCCGGGCGCACGGACCGCGCGACGGACTGGCACGCCCTGGCCCTGGGGATCCACGCCCACCTGGGCTACTACGAGGACGCGTACCGCCACCTCCCGTTCGTCCGCGACAACCTGGCCGTCTTCGACCAGCCGGGCGCGTATTACCGGCGCGCCAAGGTGGTGAGCAACCTGCGCATCGTCTACATCACCAACGGCCACGCCGACGAGGCCCTGCGGGTGATGGAGACGGAGGGGCTGGGGTGGCTGACGGACCCCCTGGACCGCGTGCACGCCCTGTACGTGGTGGCCATGCTGCACGCCCGGCACCTGCCCCGGCGCGACATGAAGAAGGGCGAGGAGTACCTGCGCCGCGCCCTGGACGAGGTGGAGAAGGCGGAGCTGGAACCGGCGGACCGCGCCTTTCACACGGGCTTCCTGCTCAACGGCCTGGCGTACGTGCGCTTTCGGCAGGGCGCGTCGGGCGAGGCGGCGGAGCTTTCGCACCAGAACCAGGCGCGCCTGGACGAGAACCTGCCCCCCGAGCGCCACCGGCTGCACCGCTCCGTCCTGCTGTACAACGCCGGCCAGGTCTACGGGCAGACGGGCGACCACGAAACGGCCCTGGAGTACTTCACGGCCGCCATGGAGATGGACCCCAACTACTCCGAGTACTACAACGACCGCGGCACCATCCTGCAGAAGCTGGGACGCTGGGACGAGGCCGAGCGCGACTACCTGCGGGCCATCGAGCTGTCGCCGCCGTACCCGGAGGTGTGGTTCAACCTGGGCCAGTGCTACCTGCGCTCCGGCCGCCCCGTGCAGGCGGAGCCGGCGTACCTGCGCGCCCTGGACCTGGACCCCGTACGCCCCGAGGCGTGGGTGAACCTGGCCCGCGCCCGCCACGCGCTGGGCCGCCGCGAGGACGCCCTGGCGGCGTACGACGG
>NZ_DASURI010000415.1:0-9536 GCF_036280135.1 Longimicrobium sp. | reverse complement strand
TCGCACACAAGATCCTTCGGTCGCGCCAAAGTCCTGCGCGCATTCACGTTACGTGCGGCGCTCCCTCAGGATGACGCTGGCGGGCTTCATTGCCTGGTCGGCCTACGCGGCGGATCAGTTCCGCGGGGGCCAGACGCGCAGGGGCTTGGTGACGCCGCCCAGCTTGGAAAGCTCCTGCAGCGGCTCGTCTTCCCGGCGCTCCGCCACGCTGGGCACCGCCTCCCCCGCGACGAAGCCGCCCGCATCCACCGCCGCGACGGCCACCGCCTCGGCAGGGACCACGATCGGCCCGGCGGACGCGGCGGCCTCGATCGCCCCGACGGCGACGCGCTCTCCGCCCGACGCCACGGGGACGGGCACGTGCACGATGGTCGGCTCGGCCTTCGCCGCCGCGATGGCGCGGAGCACGGCGTCCGCGGCGTCGGCCTGCTGGACGTGGCTGGCGCGCATGGCCTCGTGGCCGGCACGGATCGCCTCGATCAGCGGCGCCACGGCCGCGCGGATCACCTCCGGCAGTTCGTCGGGCAGCTGGACCACGGGGGCCGGCGCGAGCTCCGGCTCCGGCGCGGGGGCGGACGCCGCCGCGCCCAGCGCCTGCAGCCCGCCGGCGATGTCCGCCAGCTGCGCCACCACGCGCCCGCCGACGTCCGCGTCGCCGCCCATGGCCTTGTTGCGCAGGAAATCGCGCTTGATCTGCTCCCACCGCGCGGCCTCGTCCGCCGTGAGAACGCCGCGCAGCTCCTTGAGCTTGAGCAGGTTCTCCTCCGCGCCCGTCGTCAGCAGCTGGGCCTCGCCCAGGTAGTGGTCGCCGATGAGCTGCTGCAGCTCCGCGTCGTTCATCACCGGCGAGATCTTCTCCGCCAGCTTGTTCATGTTGCGGTAGCTGCCCTGCAGCTTGAAGCCGGGCTCCGTGCGGTAGCGGTCCGCCTGCGCCGCGCTGGCGATGTACTGCTGGTTCACGCGGTACACCACGTCGCGCACGGTGAGCATGCGCTGCAGCGTGCCCACGATCTCGTTGACCTCCGCCGCGCTGTACCCGTGCTTGAGGCCGTTGGTGGAGACGTCGCGCCCCCTGGCCCGGTCCACCAGCAGGTACAGGTCCGACAGGTCGCGCGTGGCCAGCGGCGCCAGCACGGGGTTGGACGTGAGGCTGTTCTCGATGTAGCTGAGCGTGAACACCTCCTCCATCCCGCCCAGCACGTCGCCCAGGTTGTAGACGTCCGCGCGGTTGGCCAGCATGTCGGGGATCTTGAAGACCTCGCCGGACTCCGTGTACGGGTTGCCGGCCATGACCACGCAGAACTTCTTGCCGCGCATGTCATAGGTCCGGGTCCGCCCCCGCCACACGCCCTCGATGCGCCGCGTGCCGTCGCACAGGGAGATGAACTTCTGCAGGAACTCGGGGTGCGTGTGCTGGATGTCGTCCACGTACAGCATCACGTTGTTCCCCATCTCCAGGGCCAGGTTGAGCTTTTCCAGCTCCTGGCGGCTGGTGGCGTCGGGCGCCTGCGCGGGGTCCAGCGAGCGCACCTCGTGGCCCAGCGCGGGGCCGTTGATCTTCATGAAGACCAGCCCCAGCCGGTGCGCCACGTACTCCATCAGCGTGGTCTTGCCGTACCCGGGAGGCGAGATCATCATCAGCAGGCCCATCAGGTCGCTGCGCTTGGCCTCGCCCACGGTGCCGATCTGCTTGGCGAGGTTGTCGCCGATGATGGGCAGGTACGTGTCGTTGATGAGCCGGTTGCGGACAAATGACGTCAGCGGCCGCGCGCGCAGCTCCGACAGGCGCAGGGCGTCCCGCTCGCGCGCGGCGATCTCCTGGCGGATGGCCTGGTACCGCCGGTAGCCGGGGAGAAAGCGGTCGCGGTGCTCCGCCAGGCGCCCCATCAGCTCGTCCACGGCCAGCGTCATCCGGCCCTGGCTGATGCGCGGATGCTCGCCCAGCAGCCCCTCCACGGTGGCGGAGAGCGCCGCCTCGTTGGGCCGGCGCGCCAGCGTGTCCCGCGTCAGCAGCAGCGCCGCCGCCTCGGGGACGAAGCGGGCGCGGGGCGCCAGCGCCGCGTCCGTGCACAGCGCCTGCAGCCAGTGGACCACGTGCGTGTAGCGCGCGGCGGGGCGGTCCTTCATCTGCTCCAGCGTGGCGACGAAGTCCGCGCGCAGCCCCGCGCCGTCCAGCCGCGCCACCAGCGCCTCCACCAGCTCCCGCGCCGCGCGCGAGACGACGAGGCCCTCATCCGCCCCCGCCAGCTCGTCGAACAGGTACGCCGCCGCGCCCGAGGCCACGCCCGCGCCGAACGGCAGCGCGCCCGCCTCCACGAATCCGCCGATCCGCCCCGCCATCTCCCCCCGCAGCGCCTCCGCCGCGGACCGCGCGCCGAACAGCGCCTGCATGGCCCTGGCGCCCGTCACGCGGGCGCGCCACTGCGCCACGTCCGCGCTCCCCTGCTCCGCCGCCCAGAAGAGCGCGGCCAGGGCGCGCGGCTCCGGCGCGTGCACCAGCGTGCCCGCCACGGCCAGCTGCGCCAGCGCCGCGCGGAGGATGAGCGTGGCGTCGTGGTCGTGGATGCCGCGCTGGTACCCCTCGCGGTAGCGCGCCGCGGCGAACGCGGCCACGGTGCGCGCCAGGGCGTCGCCGTCGCGCTCCTGCGCCCGCAGCGCGTCCATGGACAGCCCGTCCGCGCCCGCATCGGCGGCGGCGAGGACTTCACCCGCCAGGTACTCGCCGCGGTACAGCGCGGGCGACTCGGATTCCAGCGACACCTGCCAGTACTCGCGGAGCGCCGCCAGCTCGTCGCTGTGGATGGGCTCCATGAAGTCGGTGCCCGTCAGGTGCACCGCCAGCTCGTCCCCGCGCGGCAGGATGGTCAGGTCCAGCGGCTGCGTGCTCACGCTGAAGCGGTGGCGGCCCAGCTTGATGACCTCGCCGCCGCCCTCGAACAGGTCGCTGCGGTCGCGCAGGGCGCGGACGGCCGCGTCGCGCGCGCCCTTGATGCGCGCCTCCACGTCGTCGGCCTTGACGGGGTCCTTGAGCGCGCGCAGCCGATCCGCCAGCTCGCGCACCTTCACGATGAGCGCGTCGCCGGCAAAGAAGGCGTTCAGCTCGTCCTGCGTCGTGAACTTCTCCGTCCGCCGGCCCAGCCCTTCGAGGATTCGATTCGCGGCCTCGAGCACCGACTGCGCCTTGCGCTGGCGGTCGTCCAGCAGCGCCTGCTTGTGCGCCTCGAACGACTCCAGCAGCTCGTCGCGCTTGCCCAGGATGTCGCCCAGGAACTGCTCGTGCTCGCCGAACTGGCTCTCGATCTCCTCCAGCTGCACCATCAGCCGCGACAGCTGCTCGTCGGCCTTCTCGGGGTCCGTGGCCAGCGACAGCGCGCTGGACACGCTCTGCCCAAAGAGGGAGAACTGCGCGCCGAACTGCGCCACCATCTCCGCCGAGCCCAGCGTCTTGCGCCGCGTCTCGGCGCGGGCGCGGGCCTGGTTCAGCCGGGCGTAGATGCCGGAGATGGCCTCCACGACGCGCGTGCGCTGCACGGCATCGTCCACCTTGAGCGTGGCCATGAGCTCGGAGAGCATGTCCAGGTCTGCGGACATGCTCTCCAGCCCCGACACGGCCTCGGCGATGGCCCTGGCCGTCTCCGCCTTTTGCGCCTGCGCGTCCAGCTCGTCCAGCCGCTTGGACAGCGGCGCGAGGGCGGCGTCGCCGGCCAGGAACTCGCCCGTGGCGGCGCCGATGCGCTCATGCTGGGCCTGCAGCTCGGCGCCCATGGCGTCGAGGGCGGCCACGTCGATGTAACGCAGCTCGCGGATGGTGAGCAGCCGGCCGCGCTGGCGGGTGACGTCGTTCAGCGCGTCCACGTACTCCTGCACCTGCGTCCAGTTCTCCGGCAGCAGGCGCGACAGGAGGGCGGCGTGGTCCGCGCGGGCCTGCGCCATGGCGGCGTCGGACTGGCGGCGGATGCTCACCACCTTCTCGAACTCGTCCAGCACCGACTCGCCCGTGGCGGCGATCTCGCGCAGCAGGGCGGCCGCGCCGTGGGCGCCCTCGCCGTCCAGCCAGTGGTGCGCGTCGAACAGGCGGCGCGTGTTGCGCACGAGCAGCCCGTACCGCTGGGCGCTGACCTCGGGCGTCTCGATCTCGCGCGCCAGCTCGAACAGGCTGGAGATGCCGCGGACGAGCTCCGCGTTCCCCAGCCGGCCCATGAAGCTCGTTCCCGGCGGGCGGCTGGCGGCGAACTCGTCCGAGACGAACGGCGTCTGCCAGATCTGCATGGGATGCACGCGGGTGGGCGCGTCGCCCTCCGCGTTGAACAGCACCATCCGCCCGTCGCGCAGCACCGCGTGCCCGTGGCCAAAGAGCGGGCTGGCCAGCTTGCGCTGGATGAGGTTGTAGACGAACAGGGCCGAGCGGCCGCCCTCGTGCTCGTAGAAGAGGTACATCACGTCCTCTCCGTTGGGCGAGCGGATGGCGCGCTGGAACTGCATCCCGTCCATCCGCGCGTCGAACGCCTTGTTCTCCCCGTTCTGCAGGTAGTACCCGCCGGGAAAGAGGATGCCGTGGTCCTCCGGCAGCTGCACGCACGCCTGGACGATGGCGTCCACGCGCTGCACCTTGCCCGTGATGGTGTTGTAGACAAAGCCGCGCCATGCCGTCTCGCGGTACGGCAGCACCTTGAGCAGGATGAGCGAGCCCACGCGGGCGTAGTCGAAGGTCGCGTCGTCCAGCGACTGCGTCTTCTCCTCCACGGGCTCGGCGTAGATGCCCTCGCCGGATTCCGTGTTGTTCTCGACCTTGATGGTGAGGTCGCCGCCCGTGGTCTCCACGAACAGCGTGTCCAGCACGTTCAGGTGGGGAAAGCGGCCGTTGACCGTCTGCTCACGCCCCGCGCGCGTCCACTCGAAGTCGAACGGCGGGGGGAGCGCCAGGTCACGGTCACCGCGGGCGTCCATGTACGTGGCCTCGCCGCTGGGCGAGAGTGCCCAGCGAAACACGCGCACGTCCGTGCTGCGCTCGCCCACCTGGAACGCCGCGAGCAGCTTGCCGCCCGCCACATCCAGCTGCAGCAGGCGCGCGTTCTTGTAGTAGGCGTAGAGCTCGTCGAAGTCGCGGACGAACGCCGGGTCGCCCAGGAAGCTGCCGGCCAGGTCCACGCTCTCCACGTCGTAGCCCTCCGGCCCCTCCACGAGCCGGTAGAGGCTGAAGACGTCGGGGACGCGCGTGGTGGTCTTGAGGCCCAGGAAGACGTTGTAGCCAAACAGCAGCAGGCCACCGACGGGGACGATATCGCGGCCGATGCAGTTGTTCTCGGTGTGGATGCGCAGCCGGCCGGTGACCTCCAGCCGGCTGTCCCCGAACTCCGCCAGCCGCTGCTGGTTGAGCGCGCCGGCGATCTCGCGCAGGCGGGCGCCCTGCTCGCTCAGCCGGCGGCGCAGCACCTCGTACGCGCCGCCCTGCGCCACCGCCTGGTCCACGGACCCCTCGGCGAGGGGCTGCTCCTGCACGGCCGGGGACTGCTCGGTCATTCACGCATCCTGGATCGTGGATTGGAAAGCTGGGTGCGCTACGCGGCGCGCCCGGTACTGCGGACGGCGGAACTGCGGGGGACGGGCTACAGGTTACAGGGGACAGCCGGCAACGGCGGCAGATGCGTCATCCGTCCTCTACCGGACCGGCACGAAGGGAATCGGCGGACGGCTTGATTCCGCGCTGTGTGGCAGCCTCCGCGCGGGCGCCCCCTCCGCTCGCTTAGGCTCGCACCTCCCCCAAAACCCCTGGGGGAGGTTGCGCAGCGGCCTTCATCAGGAAGGTCGGGACAGCCGGCGACGCCACGTGGTCCGTCCAGGCCGACGCAGTTGCCGGCTGTCCCCTGTAACCCGTCCCTGAAACCCGTAGTCGGTCCTTACGCGACCGGATCCGCCGCGGCTGCGGGCGCCACCGCCGGCGCATCCACCTTCGGCGCCACCTGCTCGAACACCTCCGGCGTGATGGGCACCGTCGGCGCGCCGCCTGCGAGACGCGCGGCGCCGTTGCCCGTGCCCAGGAAGCGCGCCAGCAGGTCCTGCACGATGGGGCTCTTGCCCGCGAAGCCCTCGATGGACTTGCCCAGCGTGAGCGCCTTGCTCAGCGAGTCGAACATGCCGCCGTCGCCGCCCACCAGGTCGATGTTGGCGTTGCGCAGGGCCGACGCGATGACCTCCGCGTTCTCCTTGCTCACGTCGCGGCCCGCGTGGATGGCCGCCATGGCCTGCTCCAGGTGCCCCTGCAGCGTCATGCGGAACTCCTCGTGCTGGCGGGCACGGTCGCTCAGCGAGTCGATGGCCTCGAACTTCTTGGTCAGGCCCTCGGCCTCGGCCATGAGCTTCTTGGCCGTGACGTTGGCCTCGGCCACGCCCACGGACTCCACGGCCGTCGCCTTGGCCGTGCCCAGCTTGGCCTCGCCCGCGGCCTGCGCCGCCAGCCGCTCGGCCAGCACCTTGGCCTCGGCCAGGCCCACGGACTCGGCCGCCGTCGCCTTGGCCTGGCCCAGCTTGGCCTCGCCCTCGGCCTGCGCGGCCAGCTGGCGCGCCGTCACCGTGGCCTCGGCCACGCCCACGGACTCCGCCGCCGTCGCCTTGGCCTGCCCCAGCTTGGCCTCGCCGTCGGCCTGCGCGGCCAGGCGCTCGGCCAGCACCCGGGCCTCGGCGCTGCCCTGCTTGTAGACGGCCTCGGCCTTGGCCTCCAGCACCCGCGCCTCGGCGGCGCCCACCTTCTCGATGGCACCGGCCTCCGCCTCGCGGACGGCCGCCTCGGCCAGCCCCGGCGCGGCCAGCTCCACGCGGCTGGCCTCGGCCAGGATGCGCTTGGCGTCGGCCTCGCGCGAGGCGGCCTCCAGCTTTGCCTGCGCCATGGTGGCCAGCTCGGCCGCCTTGTGCTTGGCGGCGGCCTCGGACGCCTGCGCCATGGTGGCCAGCTCCACGGCCTTGTGCCTGGAGGCGGCCTCGGCGGCCTCGGCCTCCTTCACGGCGCGCACCATCTCCTCCTGCGCGGCGGCCTCGGCGGCCAGCACGCGCGCCTGCTTGTCACGCTCGGCCTCGGAGACCACGCGCACCTCCTTGATGCGCTCCTCCTCCACCGTGACTGTCTTGTCGATGGCAATGCGCTCGCGGGTGATGTTGGCCACGTCCTTCTTGCCGACCTCGACCACCTTGTCGCGCTCCACGCCCTGCAGCTGCACCTCGCGATCGGTCGTCACCTGCTCCAGCGCCTTGGCGCGCTGCACCCGCTCCACCTCGATGGCCACGGCGCGCTGGCGGTTCTGCTCGGCGACCTCCACCTCGCGCTGCACGTTCTGCTCGCGGATCTTGAGCTTTTCCTCCGTCTCCAGCCGCGCCGCCTCGGCGATCAGGCGCTGCTCCTCGCGCACGCGGGCCGCCTCGGCCTCCTCGCGCGAGCGGATGGTCTCGATCTCCCGCTTCTGGCGCGCCTCGGCCTCGGCCTGCTGCCGCTCCAGGGCCAGCGTGGCCTCGCGGGCCTCCACGTTCTTCTTGGTGATGGCGAGCTTCTCGTTCTGCTCCAGCTCGTTGGTCACCACGTTCTGGGTGGCCGTGCGCTCCGTGATCTTACGGATGCCCTCGGCGTCCAGGATGTTGTTGCTGTCCAGCAGGTGCTTGGGCGTCTGCTCCAGGTAGTCGATGGCCACGTCCTCCAGCACGTAGCCGTTGAGGTCGGCGCCGATGATCTTGACGATCTCGTCGCGGAACTCCTGGCGCTTCTCGAACAGCTCCGTGAACTCGAACTTCTTGCCCACCGTCTTGAGCGCCTCGGAGAACTTGGCGTTGAAGAGCTCGTCCACGGCGTTGCGGTCCGACGCGCGGTGGGCCCCGATGGCCTTGGCTACGCGCAGCACGTCGGCCTGCGTCTCGTTCACCCGCAGGTAGAAGGCGACGGTGATGTCGGCCCGCATGTTGTCCTTGCAGATGAGCCCCTCCTTGCCGCGCCGGTCCACCTGCAGCGTGATGAGGCTCACGCGCATGAGCTCGGCCTTGTACAGCACCGGGATCACCAGGCTGCCCGTGAAGCGCACCTTGGGCGTGGCGCTCAGGTCGTTCACGATGAGGGCGGTGCCCTGCTCCACCTTTACGTAAAAGGCGCGAAAGATGGCAAAGATGCCCAGCAGCATGCCGAGCAGGACGACGGCGCCGATCACGAACGGCATGACGAGAGGGGACATGCTCATCTCACAACCTCAGTGGGGGATGGGGGAACGGTCGCCGGGGCAAGGAACTGCTGCTCGGAGACCACGCGATACGCATGCTGCCCTTCGAGGTACTCGATGAGCACGATCCGATCGCCGCGCCGCAGCGCGTTGGGAGCGTCGAGACGAACCTGCAGGATGAGCCCGGCGCCGCCGTCGTCGACGGACG
Organism: Longimicrobium sp.; assembly: GCF_036280135.1. GTDB lineage: Bacteria > Gemmatimonadota > Gemmatimonadetes > Longimicrobiales > Longimicrobiaceae > Longimicrobium. The sequence continues at coordinate 1,136 of NZ_DASURI010000415.1, read as the reverse complement.
CCTGGCCGTAGTCGCCGGAAAGCGAGGGGGTGATGATGGTCCCCGTCCGGCCGATGAGCGACGGGGAAAGGCCCGCGTTGAGCTTTTCCAGCCGCCGGCCCACGGGGCGAAGGACCAGCGACGTGGCCAGCGTCGCGGGGACGACCATGGCCACCATCACCGCCACCGCCACGAGCGTCCGCAGCGCGTCGGGCACCTGGGGAAGCGCCAGCAGCTGCACGAAGTACGTGCCCAGCCAGCCCATCAGGCTGAACACCGTGGCAATCACCATCAGGGGGATGCCGCGCAGCCCCAGCCGGGCCAGCAGGGCCGCCGCGCCCGTGGCGTCCTCGCCGTGCCCGTGGCCATGGCCGTCCGCGTGTCCACCCACGTGGACGTGGTCGTGCCCGCCGATGTGGACGTGGTCGTGGCCGCCCACGTGGATGTGCCCGTGACCGTGACCGCCCGAGAGGACGTCCAGGGCGTCGCCGTCTGCCAGGCTGGTGGACGCGACCACCCAGTACAGGGCGCTCACGGCCAGCAGCATGCTGTAGACGACGGTGGGGAACGTGAGGGCCGTCTGGAGGAATTCGTTCACGGTGCGTTTCGATCCGCGTGTGCTGGGGGCGACACAGCGAGTCCGTCCGCCACGGGGGCGCCCGGCCTCGTCAAGTGTAACGGATGATTGGCGTTCCGGGTTTCGGACGGCGATGCCGGGCGCGTTCCTGCCGGCCCGTGTGGCGGAGCGAACTGCCTCGCGCGGCGAGGGAGGACCTTCGCGGTTCGGCCGGCGATGCCGGCCGCGTGCACGCCCCGTGATCCCGTGATCCCGTGCGCCGGGCGCCGGGCGCTGGGTGGACGGGGGCAAGTGCAACAAGGTGCTCAATCTAACGCCATCCGCCCGATTGCTCCAGTACTCTGCGGACAGAATTATCGGACCCGAACGCGCGAAGCCCGGCCGGGATGGCTCCCGGCCGGGCTTCCGCGTCCTGCCTGACGGGTCCCGCCGCGCTTACTGCACGGCGGAGATCATGTCGAACATGGGCATGTACATGGCGACCACCATGCCGCCGATCACCACGCCCATGATCACGATCATGATGGGCTCAAGGATGGAGGTCAGCGCGCTCACCGCCGCGTCCACCTCGTCGTCGTAG
>NZ_DASURI010000414.1:0-2467 GCF_036280135.1 Longimicrobium sp. | reverse complement strand
GGGGGGGGGGGGGGGGCCGCTCCGCCCGCCGCGAGAATTTTCATCGGTGCAGGATGTCCATCCGCCCACGCACCGATCCGCATCCACCCTCTTGCGCATTCTCATCACGAGAACAATGCTGTCCGGCAGGTGTAGCCTGATTCGTGCCGGGGGCGTATGCCGTCGGCGGCGGTCCGGATCCACACAAACGAGGTTGGCGATGCGCGCACCCTTCCATTCCATCTACTCCCACGGCCTTGTGCGGGCGGCGGTGTGCATTCCCGCCGTGCGCGTGGCCGATCCCGCGTTCAACCTGGAGCACACGCTGCGGCTGGCCCGGCAGGCATCGGAGCAAAAGGCCACCATCGCGCTCTTTCCGGAGCTGGGGCTGAGCGCTTACACCTGCGAGGACCTGTTCCAGCAGGACGCCCTGCTCGACGCCGTGGACGAGGCGCTGGGCCAGCTGGTCCTCGAGAGCCGGCACCTGACGCCGATTCTCCTCGTTGGCGCGCCGCTGCGCTTCGAGGGGCACATCTACAACTGCGCCGTCGTCGTCTACCGCGGCGAGATCCTGGGCGTGGTCCCCAAGTCGTATCTGCCCAACTACCGCGAGTTCTACGAGCGGCGCTGGTTCACCCGCGCGGCCGAGTCGTTCTTTGGCCACGTGACCATCGCGGGCGAAGTCGTTCCGTTCGGCAACGACCTGGTGTTCGACGCCACCAACGTGGATGGCTTCGCGCTGCACGTGGAGGTGTGCGAGGACGTGTGGACGCCCATCCCGCCCAGCAGCTGGGCCGCCATGGCCGGCGCCACGGTGCTCGCCAACCTGAGCGCCAGCAACATCACCGTGGGCAAGGCGGAGTACCGGCGCAACCTGTGCTCGTCGCAGTCCGGACGATGCGTGGCGGCGTACCTGTACAGCGCCGCGGGGCCGGGCGAGTCCACGACGGACCTGGCGTGGGACGGGCACGCGCTGATCTACGAGAACAGCGACCTGCTGGCGGAATCCGCGCGGTTTTCGCCCGAGGAGCACATGATCGTGGCGGACGTGGACCTGGAGCGGCTGATGCAGGACCGCTCGCGGCTCACCTTCTTTCACGAGAACGTGTCCGACTACCAGGACCGCGTGGCGGACGTGCGGCGCATCCCCTTCGAGTTCGAGGTGCCGGAGGGGGAGATCCCGCTCATCCGCGACGTAGCGCGCTTTCCGTACGTGCCGGACGACCCCGCGCAGCGCGACGCCCGGTGCTACGAGGCGTACAACATCCAGGTGCACGGCCTGATGAAGCGCCTGTCCGCCACGGGGATCGAGAAGATCGTCATCGGCGTGTCGGGCGGGCTGGATTCCACGCACGCGCTGATCGTGGCCGCGCGGACCATGGACGCGCTGGGGCTGCCGCGCACCAACATCCTCGCCTACACCATGCCCGGCTTCGCCACGAGCCAGGGGACGAAGAGCAACGCGTGGAAGCTGATGCGCGCGCTGGGGGTGACGGCGGAGGAGATCGACATCCGTCCCAGCTGCCTGCAGATGCTCAAGGATATCGGCCACCCGTACGCGGAGGGCAAGCCGGTGTACGACGTGACATTCGAGAACGTGCAGGCGGGCGAGCGGACGAGCCACCTGTTTCGTCTCGCCAACTTTCACGACGGCATCGTGCTGGGGACGGGCGACCTGAGCGAGCTGGCGCTGGGGTGGGCCACGTACGGCGTGGGCGACCAGATGTCGCACTACAACGTGAACGCGTCGGTGCCCAAGACGCTCATCCAGCACCTGATTCGCTGGGTGATCCAGACGGGACAGTTCGGCGACGAGGCGGGGGCCACGCTGCAGGCCATCCTGGACACGGAGATCTCGCCCGAGCTCGTCCCCGCGGACGAGGGCGACGACGTGACGCAGCCGGCGCAGAGCACGCAGGACAAGATTGGCCCGTACGAGCTGCAGGACTTCAACACGTACTACGTCACGCGCTTTGGATTTCGCCCCAGCAAGGTGGCGTACCTGGCGTGGAACGCGTGGGGCGACCGCGAGCGCGGCACCTGGAGCGACCTGCTGCCGTCGGAAAAGCGCAACCAGTACGACCTCAAGACGATCAAGGGGTGGCTGGAGGTGTTCTGCTGGCGCTTTTTCAAGACGAGCCAGTTCAAGCGGTCCGCGCTGCCCAACGGGCCCAAGGTGGGCTCCGGCGGATCGCTCTCCCCCCGCGGCGACTGGCGCGCGCCCAGCGACTCTGAGGCGACGGTGTGGCTGGAGGAGCTGCGGCGGAACGTGCCGGACTGACGGGAGTGCGGGAGTGCGTTAGTGCGGGAGTGCGGGAGTGCGGGAGTGCGGGAGTGCGGGAGTGCGGGAGTGCGGGAGCGCGGGAGCGCGGGAGCGCGGGTGCGCGGGTGCGCGGGTTCGCGGGAGCGCGGGAGCGCGGGTGCGCGGGAGCGCGGGAGCGCGGGTGCGTCATGGAACTGACACCGCCAGACGCGCCATACAGAGAAG
>NZ_DASURI010000413.1:0-3059 GCF_036280135.1 Longimicrobium sp. | reverse complement strand
GGTCCCGCGAGACGAACCGCGCCGGCTCGCTGGCGTTGAGCACCGTCGCGGCCACCGAGGCGGACGCGCCCGCGTCCACGATCACGCTGTCCGCCGAAAGCGTGAGCCGCGGATCGCCGCCCGGTTCAACCAGGTCCTTGCCGCAGGCCAGGAAGGCGGCAGCCGACAGCAGTCCGGTCACCCGCGCCATTGTCCGTTTCATCATCACGCTCCCGGGAAGATCATGGACTCACGATGGGGCCAGCCAACGGCCCCGGTTTCGCCGTGCGGATCCGGTGGACGAGACGGCGGTCCACGGGCGCGGACCGGGTCGTCCCCATCCGCCCGTCCACCGTTTCGCCCGTCGCGGAGGGACGCGGGGGTGCACATGGAGCCAGGAGGCGGCTAGGTTACGACGGGTGCTCCGGCCCATGTTGTTGATATGTCAACGAACCACGGGCGCGATGTCTGACACTCGGCTGCAGGACGTGCTTTTCTACTCCCTCGAGTCCGCCTCCAAGGCGTACCGGCGGTTCGCGCAGGCCCGGCTGCACGCGGCGGGGATCGACATCACCGTCGACCAGTGGCTGGTGCTCAAGACGATCCACGAATCCCCCGACGTCACGCTGCAGCAGGTGGGCACCGCGGTGTTCAAGGACTTTGCCTCCATTACCCGCATTGTCCAGCTGCTGGAGCGAAAGGGCCTGCTGCGCCGCACGCCCCATCCCAGTGACGGCCGCCGGTCCGAGCTCGTGCTCACGGACGCGGGCCAGTCGGTGATCCGGACGGTGGAGCCGATCGCGCAGGCCTATCGCGGCGAGGCGCTGGACGGGATCGATGCCGATGACGTCGCGCGGCTGCGCGCGGTGCTCCGGCAGATCACGGAGAACTGCGACGCGCGGCGGTGAATGCGGGCGCGTCCCGGACCGCGCGTGGCGCCGTCGGGAAGCGGAGATCCTCGAGGATGGGCCGGGCCCTCATCTCCTCCTGGCTCCGCGGCCCCTCACAGCGGGGCTATTATCGGATCCGGGTAAACCTTGACTGCTGCGCGCGGGGATGGCTCTCCGGAAGGATTTCACACGGGGCCTGCGGCCAACGGAGGGAACGGTAACGGATCGAAAGAAAACCGTTGACTCCGTTGGCCGCAGGCCCCGTGTGGGAATGCTGTTTCCTGCTCCGGCTTCGGTATAGGACGGGTTTATCGCCCATGCTGTCAGAAGGCACCCTGCCCGGTCCATTCCTGCGCGCGTTCGGGCGGCGCCATCCAGCACGCGGATGGATCCGGACGGCGCCTTCCTCAGAATGACGGCACGAGGGGAGAAGCGACGTGACGTGGCGCCGCCATCCCCCGTGCTGAGCGCGCGGCCGCCTGGCGTGACGGAGAAGGGAGCCGTCCGCGGCCGGTGGGCGCCCGACGCCGGAGACGCGGTGGATGGACGTGCGCCGCAGGGACGCGGCTTGACCCCGCCCGCGTTCTCTCATATCATCCGCTGCTGATGAGTCATCCATCGACACCGGCATGCTGACGACCCCCCACGCACAGTCGCTCGGGCTCAAGGCGAAGCTCTTTCGGGGCTTCGCCGATCCGTCGCGCCTCTCCCTCCTGGAGGCGCTGCGCGACGACGCGCGCAGCGTGGGCGAGCTGGTGGAGGTCACGGGGCTTTCGCAGTCCAACGTCTCCAACCACTTGGCGTGCCTGCTGGACTGCGGCCTGGTGGACCGCGAGCCGCGGGGCCGGCGCGTGATCTACCGGCTGGCGGACGCGCGCGTGGGGACCCTCCTGGGCCTCGCGGACGAGATCGTGGACGAGGTGGGGGAGGGGATGGACGCCTGCGGGCGCCTGGACGCCACGGTCCTCCGCACCCGCGTGGCCGCACGGTGAGCCGCCGGGTTCCGCGCCTGTTCCGCGCCGCGGCGCTGCTCGCCTTCCTGGGGATGGCCCTGGGATGGATGGAGCTCGCCGTGCCCGACGTCCACGACGGGCACGGGGCCGCGGAGCCCGAGGCCGGCGCCTGGGTTCAGCTTTCCCACGGGCATCCGCCCGCGTCTTCGCAGGAGCCCGGCCACGCGCCCCAGGCCCCGCACACCTGCCACTGCATCCACGCCCACGCGCCCGCGCTTCCCGCCGCGGCCGGCGCGTCGCCGCGCGTGCCCCCCCGCCACCCGGATTCCTCGTCCACGGAGCGCGCGCTCGCCAGCGTCGCGCCCGAGCCGCACTTTCGCCCTCCCGTCGCGTAAGCCTCCGGCACCGCGGACCGGCCCTGGCCGCATCCGCGCACGTGCCCGCGTCCGCTCCGGACGCACCTGACGCTCAAGCACATCCATCGGCATCCCGTCCGGGTCCGGCACCGCGCCGCACCCGCTGAGGGGACGCGTACACGAGCCCGTTCAGGGAGGCATCCCTTGTTTTCGTCATTCCCACCGGCCGGCCCTCGCGGTCCGGCCCGGCGACGCCGCGCGCGGGTTTTCGCGCTGGCCGCGTCGCTGCTCGTCCCCGTCGCCGCCTCCGCGCAGGAGAGCCCGGCGATTACCGCGCTGCGCCAGGCCGTGCAGCGCTCCAACCCCGCGCTGTCCGCCCGCCGCGCCGCCGTGGACGCCGCGCGCGCCCGCGTGGCCGCCACCGGCTTCGCCGAGCCCGCCGCGCTCTCCGCGGAAGTGGAGGAGGTGCCGGACGTCGTCGACCTCACCGGTGCAGCCGTGCGCGTGGAAGTGGGCCGCGAGCTCCTGGCCGGCGCCCGGCGCGACGCGGCGCGGGCCCTCGCCGCGACGGACGTCCGCGCGGCGGAGGCGTCGCTCGCCGCCGCCGGCGCGGCGCTGGACGCGGCCGTGCTGCGCTCGCTCACCGCGGCCGCGGGATGGCTGGCCATCTCCCGCCGCCTGGCCGCGGAGGATTCCCTGCTCGTCGGCGCGGAAGAGGCGCTGACGGCCCGCTTTGCCGTGGGCGAGGCGCGCTACGTGGACGTGCTGCGCCTGCGCACGGAGCGGCTGCGCGTGCAGGGCGAGCGCGCCGGGGCGCTGGCGGAGGCCCGCGCCGCGCGCGTGGCCCTGCGGGGGCTGCTCGGCTCCGTGCCGGACGCCGA
>NZ_DASURI010000412.1:0-6516 GCF_036280135.1 Longimicrobium sp. | reverse complement strand
GGCGCATCGAACGAGGGTCCCGCCGAACGCCGCCGGGACCCTCTTTCACGATGCATCCGCCGCCCGCGCCGCCGAGGAGGAGCAGCAGCTTGCAACATCTGTAGTCGGGCCGCGTATCATCCGCCGGGCCGGGATCGTCCGGTCCGGCCGGGCGCATCGACATCGACCCCAGCCGACGTTCATCCATCGAGGCGGCATGTACTCCACCTGCATCTTCTGCAACGGCGGGCTGGGCGAGAACGAGAGCATCGAGCACTTTCCCGTGGGGCGCCGTCTGGCGTTCGACGCGGAGAAGGGCCGCCTGTGGGCCGTCTGCCCCACCTGCGGGCGCTGGAACCTGTCCGCGCTGGAGGAGCGCTGGGAAGCCATCGAGGATTGCGAGCGGCGCTTTCGCGGCACGTCCCTCCGCACGTCGACGGAGAACATCGGCCTGGCGCGGCTGCGCGACGGCACGGACCTGGTCCGCGTGGGCCGGCCCCTGCGGCCGGAGTTCGCCGCGTGGCGCTACGGCGCGCAGTTCAGCGGGCGGCAAAAGCGCGCGTGGCTGTCCGCCGCCTCCCTGGGCGGCATCGCGCTGGGCGTGGGGGCGGGGCTCGTCCTGGCGCCGGCGGCGGCGCTCGTGGGGCTGCCGGTGGTGGCCGCGGCGGAGTGGAAGAAGATGGGGCTGCCGCGCGGCGCCGGGTACTTCACGACGGCGTTCGCCCAGCGCCGGCTGGTGGATGACCGCGGCGTGCAGATGCTCACCTGGGACCGCTCGCTGAACCGCGTGCGGCTGCGGACGAACCCCGCGGCCACGCCCAGGTGGAGCCTGGAGGTGCGGACGGAGAACCGCGTGCTGGACAACCAGCAGGGCTACATCGACCCGGATCCACGCTACTACCAGCTCACGGGGCAGCGGGCCCTGCGCGCGCTGGCCGTGTTCATGGCGCACGCCAACGCGCAGGGCGGGTCCGGCGGGCAGGTGCAGGCGGCCGTGCGGATGATTGACCGGGCGCGGACGCCGGACGCGTTCCTGGCCGGCGCCGAGGAGGCCGCGCGCAAGCAGGGGCAGGGCTACCGCGACGTGTGGGCCATGCCGCTGGAGATCCGCATGGCCATGGAGATGGCCGCGCACGAGGACGCGGAGCGCCGCGCGCTGGAGGGGGAGCTGGCGGAGCTGGAGCGCCACTGGCGCGAGGCCGAGGAGGTGGCCGCCATCGCCGACGGGCTGGCCGTGCCGCCCGCCGTGGAGGAGAAGATGGACACGCTGCGCGCCGCCCGCGCCGCGTGGGCCGCGCGCGCCCAGAAGAAGACGGACGACGCTCCCTCCCGGACGAACTAAGGAACTTCTTTCTCACGCATCGCTCTGCGTGAGATAAATCTGTTGAAGCTGGTTACGCGGCGGCCTCGCCGGTGGCGCAGGCGGCGGCGCGGCCGCGCAGCAGGTCGCGCTCGCGGGCGTTCTGCGTGAGGGTGGCGGCGCGCTCGAACTCGGCGCGGGCCTCGTCCAGGCGGCCCAGCTTGAACAGCAGGTCGCCGCGCACGCTGGGCAGCAGGTGGTAGCTCTTCATCGACGGCACCTCCAGCAGCTGGTCCGCCAGCGCCAGCCCCGCCGCCGGGCCATACGCCATCCCCAGCGCCACGGCGCGGTTGAGCTCCACCACGGGCGACGGCGTGAGCTGCGACAGCGCGTCGTACAGCGCGGCGATGCGCGGCCAGTCCGTCTCGTCCGCCGTGCGGGCGCGCGCGTGGCACGCGGCGATGGCGGCCTGCAGGGCGTACGGGCCAAAGCCGCCGCCCAGCGCCGCCGCGCGTTCCAGCGCCGCCAGCCCGCGCCGGATGAGCAGCTGGTCCCACCGGGCGCGGTCCTGGTCCAGCAGCAGCACGGGCTCGCCGCGGGGGCCCGTGCGGGCGCGCAGGCGGCTGGCCTGGATCTCCATCAGCGCTACCAGGCCGTGCACCTCGGGCTCGTTCCGCGCCAGCTCGGCCAGGATGCGGCCCAGGCGCAGGGCATCCTCGCACAGCGAGGGGCGCATCCAGTCGTCGCCCGCCGTGGCGCTGTAGCCCTCGTTGAAGACGAGGTAGATCACCCCCAGGACGGACGACAGGCGCGCGTCCAGCTCGTCGCCGCGGGGCACCTCGAAGGGCACCCTGGCCTCCGCTAGCGTCTTCTTGGCGCGGACGATCCGCTGCGCCACGGTGGGCGTGGGGACCAGGAAGGCGCGCGCGATCTCCTCCGTCGTCAGCCCGCCGAGCAGACGAAGGGTGAGCGCCACCCGCGCCTCGGTGCTCAGGACGGGGTGGCAGCAGGTAAAGATCAGGCGCAGAAGGTCGTCTCCCACGGGATCGTCGATGGCGGCGTCCAGGTCGGGTTCGGCCAGCTCGCGCTGGAACTCGATCTCGTGCGCCAGCTGCTCGTGCTTGTGCGTGAGCCGCGTGTTGCGGCGCAGCAGGTCGATGGCCCGGTGCTTGGCCGTGGCCATGAGCCAGGCGCCCGGGTTGTCGGGCACGCCGGTCTGCGGCCACTTTTCCAGGGCCGCCAGGAGGGCGTCCTGCGCCAGGTCCTCGGCCTGCCCCACGTCGCCCACCATTCGCGCGAGCCCGGCGATGACCCTGGCGGACTCGATTCGCCAGACGGCGTCGATCGCGCGATGTGCTTCGGATACGGACACGTGCGCCACTCTGTGCAGCTTCCCTGTACGGGCCCGCGGGGCGGGCGGATCAGACGCGTACGATCCGCCTTCGAGCGGGCCGGCGCAAGGCCCTCTACCGCCCCACGAAGAAGAACGTGTTGCCGTCGGGATCCGAGAGCCACGTGGCCTTGTCGCCCCAGGGCATGGTCTCGGGCTCGCGGGTGAACCTGACGCCGCGCTCCACGAGGGCGCGGTACGTTGCGTCGAAGTCTTCCACGGCCAGGGTGATCCCGCTGGCGCCATCCATCCCCGGGCTCTTGCTGATGCCCGTGCCCGGCGGGTTGTGCAGCATCTGCTCGGTGCCCAGCGCCAGCTCCGTGGCGGCGCCCACGGGGGCCACGGTGACGAAGCGGGTGCCGTTGCCCATCTCGTGGTCGATGCGCTTTTCCCAGCCCAGGACGCCCACGTAGAACTCCAAGGCCTTTTCCTGGTCGCTGACGATGATGGTGGTGTTGTGGATGTGGCTGATCATGGCTGCTGCTTCGGTCAGGGTGATGAGGTGCGTCCGTCCTCGCCGGCGGACGCGGCATTGCCGTCCGGGCGCGGATCAGGCGCCGGCCATCTGCTCGCGCAGGCGGACGTGGTGGTCCACGCCGGCGCCTTCGCCAAAGTCCTCCACCTCGTAGAACGGGCGGATCTCCAGCGCCACGTTGCCGTGGCCGTCGATCACGGGCCAGCGGCGCGCCCACGCCACGGCCTCGTCCAGCGACGCGCATTCCCAGACGCTCAGGCCGGCCACGAGCTCCTTGGTCTCGGTGAACGGCCCGTCCGTCACGGTGGGCGTGCCGTTGGAGAACTGCAGGCGCGCGCCCTGGGCGCTGGGCTTGAGCCCGTCGCCGGAGCGCATGATGCCGGCGTCCACGAGCGCCTGGACGTACGCGGCCATGTCGGCGACGAGCTGCTCGCTGGGCATGACGCCCGCCTCGGTCTCTTCGTCCGCCTTGCGGATGACGAGGAATCGCATGCTACCGTCCCTGTTCCGGTGGATTGATCGACGCTCCATCCCTGCGTCGAACGAGCGGCCTCGATTTCGACACGCGGAAGGAAAGAAAATCGCCGCGACTCCGATTTCGAGGCACGGCGAAGGAAGGTCAACAAATTTTCTCACGCAGAGGGAGCAGGGGCAGCAGAGTACTTCATCGCGCGATGAGATCCTCTGCTGCCTCTGCTCCCTCTGCGTGAAAATGCAGTTTTCTTTTAGTGCGCGAGCGCGTGCACCTTCTCGATGGCGGGAGCGGAATCAACCGTGGGGTGGGGGATCACCTCGCGCACCTCGGCCGCGTTGCCATCCCCCGCGATCTGCAGGAACGCCTGCGCCAGCTCCACGGCCGATTCGTACGAGGGCACCTCCACCAGCGCGAAGCCCGCCACCAGCTCCTTGGCCTCGGCGAACGGGCCATCCACCACGTTCATCCGGCCGCCCGAAAAGCGGATGCGCGCCGCGTTCTGCGTGCTGGGCTGCAGCCCCTCCGACGCCAGCAGCACGCCCCGCGACGCCAGCTGCTCGATGAAGCGCCCCATCTCGGGCTTGGCGATGCACGCGGGCGCGGCGGCCTCGGTGTCGCTGTCCGCCTTGAACATGATCATGTACCGCATGGTCGCGCTCTTTCCTTCGGGGGCTGGGAGTCAGGCGCACGGCGCGGCCGGCGCATCGCCCTCCAAGTTGCGGCGTCCGGGCCAAAAACGCCAGACACACGTACACGCCGTGGACAAGCCCGCGTGGCGCGCCTTCCGGTGCCCGTCAGGCGCCGGCCGCGGCCTGCTCGCGAAGGCGGCGCTCGGCGGCGCGCAGCTCGCCGGACGGATCGCTCTCGGCAAAGTCATCCGCCTCGAACACCTGGCGGATCTCCACCTCGCCCTCGTGGAAGGGGATGCGCTTGACCCACTCGACGGCTTCGTCGCGCGACTTGAGCTGCAGCAGCCAAAAGCCCGCCAGCAGCTCCGACGTGGCGCCGAACGGCCCCTCCACCACCGTGCGCTCACTGCCGCTGAACCGCACGCGGGCGCCCCGGCTGCTGGGGTGCAGGCCCTCGCCGGCCAGCAGCACGCCCGCCTTGACCAGCTCCTCGTTGAACCGGCCCATCTCCGTCAGCTCCTGCTCGGTGGGCATCTGGCCGCTCTCGGACGCCGGGTTCGCCTTGACCAGGATCATGAAGCGCATCGTCGTGTCTCCGTGCTCGGGGTGGGGAACCGGGTCGCCCGGCTCCGTTGTTGCCGCTCTCTACCTTCACGTCGATCGGCCCGGGGTGATTTCGACATCCGCATCCGCTGCCCATCATCCCGCTGCAATCACGTCGATCGGGGACGGGTGGAATCGACAGGCGGAGGAGATGCGATTCGGGCGACGTGTTGCGATCCGCCGATCTGCCCCGCATCGTTCTTGCAGCAGCGTGAAAGCTGGACCAACCCTCTACAACCTGAGTGTGATCGAGCACCCGGAAGGAGCCATGCGCAGATCGAGAGTGGTGCCCGTTGTTTCCGTGTTCACGTTCGCCGCCGTGGCCGCGTGCGCCCCGCGCCCCGAGGCCGCCGGCGGCACCACGCCCGGCGAGTCGGCGTCGGCATCGTCGCCCGGCGGGCAGGGCGCGCAGCAGGGCAGTCAGCCGTGCACGCCGCTGGAGACGCGCGACCCCAACGGCACGGGCCAGCAGCCCGCGTCGCCCGGGCAGACGCGCGCGTGCGGGGTGCGCAGCAACGTCGCGTACGACGTGCAGGTGGTGGCGCGCGGCATCGAGAAGCCGTGGGCCGTGGAGCCGCTCCCCGACGGGCGCCTGCTGGTGACGGAAAAGGCGGGGCGGCTGCGGATCGTCTCGGCCAACGGGCAGATGGGGCAGCCCATCGCGGGGCTGCCGGAGGTGGACGCGCGCGGCCAGGGTGGCCTGCTGGACGTGGCGCTCAGCCCCCGCTTCGCGCAGGACCGCACCCTCTTCTGGACGTTCACGGAGCCCCGTGAAGGCGGCAACGGAACCAGCGTGGGCCGCGGCGTGCTCTCGGCCGACGGCTCGCGGCTGGAGCAGGTGCGCGTCATCCTGCACACGCGGCCCACGTACAACAACAACATGCACTTTGGCAGCCGCCTGGCGTTCGGCCCGGACGGCATGCTGTACGTGACCATGGGCGAGCGCTCGGACCGCGAGACGCGTCCGCAGGCGCAGGCGCTGGACAGCCACCTGGGCAAGACGCTGCGCATCACCCCCGACGGCGCCGCGCCGCCCGACAACCCGTTCGTGGGCCAGGCCGGCGCGCTGCCGGAGATCTGGTCCACGGGGCACCGCAACATCCAGGCGTCGGCATTCGACGCCAACGGGCAGTTCTGGACCATCGAGCACGGCACCCGCGGCGGCGACGAGCTCAACCGCGTGCAGCCGGGCAAGAACTACGGCTGGCCCATCGCCGCGTACGGCATCGAGTACCGCGGCGGCACCATCAGCTCGGCGCTGGGCGAGGCGCAGACGCAGCGGCCCAACACGGAGCAGCCCGTGTACTACTGGGACCCCGTGATCGCCCCGTCGGGCGCGCAGGTGTACACGGGCAGCGCGTTCCCGGCGTGGCGCAACAGCCTGTTCATCGGCGGGCTGGCGTCCATGCGGCTGGTGCGGCTGCAGATTGAGAACGGCCGCGTGACGGGCGAGGAACACCTGCTCACGGACCGCAACCAGCGCATCCGCGACGTGCGCCAGGGTCCGGATGGCGCCCTGTACCTGGTCACGGACGACCAGAACGGCGAGCTCCTGCGCATCGCGCCGCGCCGCTGATTTCGCTTCCGCGCGAACGACGACGGCCGATGCCGGGACGAATTCCCCGGCACCGGCCGTTGTTTGTTGATGGAGGACGCGCGGGGCGG
>NZ_DASURI010000411.1:0-17602 GCF_036280135.1 Longimicrobium sp. | reverse complement strand
CGCAGCTCCTCGTCCATCCCGGTCAGCCCGCCCAGCTTGACGTTCCCCTCGTCCAGCAGGAGCCGCCCGCGCATGGTCTCGCGGAGCGTGGTGGGCTGCTCCATGATCTCCTTGAGCATGAAGTGGTCGTAGCCGCCGCGCTCCACCTCGCTCAGGTCCCAGTCCACCCGGTTGATGGGACGGTCCACGGGGCCGTGCTTGGGCCGGTGCACCGTGTAGCCGCCCTTGGTGATGGTGGCCATGTCGCCGTCGTCCAGGTAGATCACGTCGCGCGTGTGGGCGATGACGGCCGCCGCGTCGCTGGCCACGAACGTCTCGCCGTTCTCGCCCACGCCGATGAGCAGGGGGCTGCCCAGGCGGGCCACGACGATCTTGCCCGGGTCGCGCGTGCTGACGACGGCGATGCCGTACGTGCCCTCGATCTGCGTGAGGGCCGTCTCCACGGCGCGCTCCAGCGACTCGCCGGCGCGCCCGTCGCCGCTGGTGAACACCTCCTCGATCAGGTGCACCAGCACCTCGGTGTCGGTGTCGGAGGTAAAGACGTGGCCGCGCTCCTGCAGCAGCCGGCGCAGGGTGCCCGCGTTCTCGATGATGCCGTTGTGGACGACGGCAAAGTCGCCCTTTTCGGACAGGTGCGGGTGCGCGTTGCGGGTGTTGGGCGGGCCGTGCGTGGCCCAGCGCGTGTGGCCGATGCCGTACCACCCCTCCACGGGCTCCTGCTGGATGAGCTTCTCCAGCTCGGCGATCTTGCCGGCCTCCTTGCGCACTTCCAGGTGGCCGTTCTTGCTCACGACGATCCCGGCCGAGTCGTAGCCGCGGTACTCCAGCCGCTTGAGCCCCTGGATGAGGAGCGGCGTGACCTGCTGATCACCGATGTATCCAACGATTCCGCACATGGCTCTTGGTCCTGCGTGGAAGGAGTGTTCTCGTGTTCCGGCTTCGGGATCGATTGTCCGGCTTGCTGCTGAACCGCGACCTGCTGACCGGGGCGTGGAGCATGAAGCGGAGAATCCTCGGCCCGCGGAGCGCCCCCCATCCCCGACCCTTCCCCCATAAACTGAATGGGGGAAGGGAGAACTTCATCTCGGACCGGAGGGATCGCGCCGGCAGCAGCCTGCCCCTCCCCCGGCCCCTCCCCGCTCGTTCCTCACGGAGAGGGGAGAACGGCATCGAGCCGTTGCAGGCTGTCCCCTGTCCCCTATCCCCGTAACCCGCAGTCAACGCCGTTGCAGGCTATTCCCTATTCCCTGTCACCTATTCCCTAAACAGGCAGCGCCGCCCGCAGCGTCTCCACCAGCCCCGCCGCCTCGTCGCGCGTCTGCGCCTCGCAGATCACGCGGACGATGGGCTCCGTGCCCGACGGACGCAGGTGCGCCCACTTCTTCTCCGCCGGCCACGAAAGCCGCAGCCCGTCCTGCCGGTCCGCGTCCGCCTCGGGAAAGCGCGCCGCCAGGGCGTCGTAGACGGCGTCCAGGGGCTGCGACGGGCGCGCCACCTTTTCCTTGACGATCTCGTAGCGGCCCAGGCTGTCGGCCAGCGACTGCAGCCCCTGCCCCGTCTCGGCCAGCAGCTGCAGGATGAGCGCGGCGGCCACGGGCGCGTCGCGCGTGAGGTGCACGTCCGGCAGGATCACGCCGCCGTTGCCCTCGCCGCCCACCGTGGCGCTCTCCGATTGCATCCGCCGCGCCACGTTGATCTCGCCCACGGGCGCGCGGACCAGCGGCACGCCCGCCTTTTCGGCCACGTCGTCCAGCAGACGGCTCGTGGACAGGTTCGTCACGACGGCGCCGGGGCGGTGGCGAAGCACGAGCATGGAGGCCAGCGCGAGCGTGTAGTCCTCGCCGATGGCGCGGCCGTCGCCGCTGACGAGCGACAGGCGGTCCACGTCGGGGTCCGTCGCCAGGCCGATGTCGGCGCCCGTGCGGCGCACGAGCGCCTCCAGCTCCTTGAGGTTCTCGGCCACGGGCTCCGGCTCGCGGGGAAAGCGGCCGTCCGTCTCCAGGTTGATGGCGTCCACCCGGCAGCCCAGCTCGTCCAGCAGCCGCGGAAAGATGGTGCCGCCCGCGCCGCGCACGCAGTCCAGCGCCACGTGGAACTTGCGGGCGCGGATGGCGTCCAGGTCGATGAACGGGATGCTGAAGATGCGCTGCAGGTGGCGCTCGACGGCGTCCTCGTCCGTCGTGACGCCGCCCAGCTGGTCCCACGTGGCGCGGGGGATCTCGCCCTCCAGGAAGGCGCGCATCTCGCGGCCCTCGTCCCCGTCCAGGAACATGCCCGTGGGGCCGATGAACTTGAGCGCGTTCCACTCGATGGGGTTGTGGCTGGCCGTCACGGCCAGGCCGCCGGCCGCGCCCAGGTCCTCCACCGCCAGCTGCACCGTGGGCGTGGGCGCGATGCCCACGTCGATCACGTCGCAGCCCACGGACTGCAGGGCCGCCGCCGCCGCGCGGTGGAACATGGGGCCGCTCACCCGCGAGTCGCGGCCCAGCACCACCTTGTTCCCCGGCCCGCGCTGCCGCGCGTAGGCGCCGAACGCCGCCGCGAAGGTGGCGATCACCTCCGGCGTAAGTCCCTCCCCCACCCGTCCCCGCACCCCGGAGACGCTCACCATCAGTCGCGACGTATCGATCACGGCAGCTCCACTCTGGTCTCAGCCCACGTAAACACGTGTCGTTCCCCGGCTTCCGGGGGGCCGCAATGTCGAACCTCCGGACAACCCCGTCAAGCCGCGTTCCGCCGCGCCGCCGCCGTTCGCCCCCGGACGGCCGTCGCGCTCCCCTCCGCCTCCGCGGGCTGCACCGGCGTGGAGCGCTTGCCCGTGGTGATGACGGCCACGGCCAGGACGATGATGGCGGCGGCCGCCAGCACGCGGGGCGTCAGCGCCTCGTTCAGCACCCACCAGCCCAGCAGCACGGCCACCACGGGGTTCACGTACGCGTAGGTGCTCACGCGGGCCGGGGTGCTCACGCCCAGCAGCCAGATGTAGGCCGTAAAGCCCACCAGCGAGCCGAACACCACCAGGTACAGGTACGCCAGCAGCGACTCGGTGCTCACGGCGGACGGATCGAACCGCCCCCACTCCCCCGTCAGCGTGCCGGCCAGGGTGAGCCACGCGCCGCCCCACAGCATCTCCATCCCCGTCGCCAGCAGCGCGCTCTTCGGCAGGTCGGCCGTGCGCGAGTAGATGCTGCCCCCCGCCCACGCCGCGGAGCCCACCATCAGCAGCGCCGCGCCGCCCAGGTTGACGTGTCCGCCATCCGCGGCGCCGGGCCCCACGAGCACCACGATCCCCACGAAGCCCACCACGAGGCCGATCACGGTCCGCAGCGTGGGCCGGGTGCCGCCGGGGCGCAGCCACTCCAGCAGCACCATCCACATGGGGACCATGGCCACCAGCAGGGCCGCCACCCCCGAGGGCACCGTGCGCTCCGCCAGCGTGACGCCGCCGTTGCCGCACATCAGCAGCAGGGCGCCGATGAGGGCGGTGCTGCGCCAGTGCCGCGGCGCCGGCGCGGGCTCCCCGCGCAAACGCATGACGCCGTACAGGACCCCGCCCGCAAGCAGGAATCGCGCCCCGGCCATCAGGAGGGGCGGAAGGGTGTCGATGGCAAAGATGATCGCCAGGTACGTGCTCCCCCACAGCAGGTACACCGCCGCGAACGCGGCCAGCACCAGCGCCGTGGACGGGCGCGGCTTCGTCGCGTCAGTCATCGTTGGATCCCAGCGTGGGAGGGGGCAGCACCGCGGTCTCCTTCACGGTGTCGAGCACGATGGTGCTGCGGGTGGACCGGATGGTGTCGATGGCGCCCAGCTTGTCCTGCAGCAGCAGGCGCATGGCCCGGGTGCCCGCCACGCGCACCTTGATGAGGAAGCAGTCCTCGCCGGCCACGTGATGCACCTCCTGCACTTCGGGGATCTCGGCCAGGCGCTCGCCCGTGAGCGGCGCGCCCAGCCGCTCGTCCGCCCGCACGAAGACGAACGCGGTGAGCGAGAGCCCGTAGGCCTCGGCGTTGATGCGCGCGGAGTACCCCTCGATCACGCCGCGCTCCTCCAGCTTGCGGATGCGCTCCAGGATGGCGGACGGCGCCATCCCCACCTGCCGCGCGATCTCGGCGTTGGGCGTGCGGGCGTTCTGCTGAAGGATCTCCACGATCCGGATGTCTGTCTCGTCAATCATTCGGCCCTTCCTTTCTTGCGCCGATGATAATTCGCATCATCCATGCCGTCAAGCAGGTTGTGTTCTGCGTTATTGGGCAGAGGCTGAACAATCTTCGCGCTCGATGCCGAATGCATTCTCACGCAGAGGAAGCAGAGGCAGCAGAGGACCCCGGTTCCGCGCGGAACCAGGGTCCTCAGCCGCCCCGCGGAGCCTGCGGACATGGAAAAAGAGGCGACCCTCCTCGGATCCGAGAAGGGCCGCCTCTGCACAGCGTTCGGCTGGATCAGGCTGCTGCCAGAAAGGTGTGGTTGGGCTCCAGGTACAGCATGCGGAATCCCGTATCATCCTGCGCCACGAACGTGTCCGCGGGAGAAAGCCGCTCCCACGGGCCCCATTCGTCACCACGCCGGGTGGAGACGCTGAAATCCGCGAACCCCATCTCTTCGGTCCCGTGATGCCGGTCCTGGAACGTCTCGATGATGGGACCCCAGGAGCCCTCCCACCCGTCCTGCTGGTCCGCGAGCGTTGCCTCGCAGGCACGTACGTAGATCAGGCCCATCTGCCCGGTGGATGCATTCTCGAGGAATACTTCGTTCCGCCAGGAATCCTCGGCAAGCCGGTAGGTAATTGTCAGCACCCGAAGCGCCTGGTGCATCTCGCCGTTCAAAACGCATCCATGCAGATACGGCCGCAGCTCGGCGTACGTCATCGGCACCTGCCAACGATCCTGTCGTGACCAATCGTAGAGCCGAAAGACGCATTCCCGCTGGCCCTCATACGCAACGAGCGCCTCGGCGGACAGAGACGCTCGATTCATCGCGGTAAGATATAGCCAGCTGTGAACGTCGCCGCCCGGGAAGGTGGGACAGAGGATGGTGTACTCTGCGGCAGTGCCCGTGCCGAAGTCGGTCTTGTACGCGGAGCGATAGAACACGCCGAACCCGATTCCGCCGGGTAGTGGCGGATCGTCGTCGCCCCCATCGACTCCCCCCGCATCACCCTCCGATTCCAGCTCGGTTCCTGCGCGCTCGACCTTTGCCTGGGCCTGGTCGATGTTCGCCAGGGCGGCGGCCCGCTCCGCGCTCGTGAGATGCGGATTCGCGCGAATCATCCTCCGCTTGCTCTCGAGAAACGCGCGGAGTTCCGCTTTTTCATTGAGAGGCCGACGTGATACGCGGGCGACTTCCGCCCGGGCATCATACGCGTTCATCGTACGATCCAGCCCACTCTCGGAAACACTCCTCCGCGGTTCGTGCCCCCGGACCTGAGCCCGGCTCTCAACTCTCAAATCCATACGCACCCTCCCTGCGGTTCGAGGCGTCTCCAGAACCTTAACACTAGTTCCACCGCCCCAACAAGCTCCTCGTGGAAGCAAGTTCCGCGCGTGGCGGCAAACGGAAGAGCCGGCGGACATCGCATCCGCCGGCTCTCACATTCGTCTGCCCTCAGCCCTCTCGCCTACTCGTCGCGGGCGGTGGCGGCGGGGGCGGCTTCGGCGGCGCGAAGGCAGGCGGACACGAACTCCGCCTCGGCGGACTGGCAGGAGCGGCCGCGCGCCTCGGGCGCCTGGATCATCGAGATCATCATCTCGCCCACCACGCGGTAGCACTCGCCCTTGTTGCGCGCACCGTCCACCACGCGGCAAAAGCGGATGCCGTCCTGCGGATCGGCCGACTGGTTCACCAGCGTCTGCACGGCGCCCAGCTCGCACCACACGCGACCCCGTCCGGCGCCGGCATCGCCCACGCGCTGGCACATGTCGATGGTGCGGCGGTGGTCCTGCGACGCGAACGCCGTGATGTCGCGGCCCAGGCTCATGAAGCACGTGACGTGGAACTGCTCCGGCGCGCGCTCGCACACCCGCGCCGTGCTCCCCACGTCGCCGTAGTTGAAGAACATCACCGCCGACGTCTGCATGGCGTAGCAGGCGTCCTGGTACTTGAGCGCCACGGCGTTGCACGGGTACAGCCAGTCGTTGCGGTCCAGCGCCCGCCAGTCGCCGTGGTTCATCGCCTGCTGCGCGACCGGGGCGCCGTGCCCCGCGTGCGCATCCTGCGTCGCCTGCCCCGCCGGCGCCTGCTGCCCCTGGGCGTCGTGATTCGCGTGCTCGCCCTGCGCCGCGGGAGCCGTCTGCCCGGCCGCCTGGTGGCCGGCGTGCGCGTCGTGGCCCGCGTGCTCGTCCGCGGCCGGGGCCGGGGCCGGCTGCGCCGTCTGCCCGTGGCCGGCGTGCTCGTCGGCGGACGCCACCTGCCCATGTCCGCCGTGACCGCCCTGCGTGCTCGCGTGCCCGCCCGCGGAGTGATGCGGGTGCGTGGCGTTGACGATGTTCTCCATGAACGCGCCGCCGTAGCAGCTCATCCGGATGAAGTCGTCGGACGCCAGGTCGCACGACTCCAGCGACATGGGCAGGTGGTTCTCGTGCACCGCCATCAGCCCGTGCCCCAGGCCGTGCGCGCACTGAAAGTACGTGAACTGGTTGTCCCTGTGCGGGTTGCAGACGGCGTCCAGCTCCGCCTTGCCGATGGTGTGGCCCTGGCGGCTCAGGTCCAGGAAGTAGCCCTGGATCACGCCGTGGCCGCAGCCGGACATCTGCGTCACGGGGCAGGCGGCAAAGGTGGCCGCCATGCTCTCCTGTCCGCGGTACGCGGCGATGCCCATCCCGTGCGCCAGCGGGTGCGCGTTGGTCTTGATGTCGCCGTCCAGCGTGGCCAGCGTATCCAGCACCTCCATGCTCTTGGCGATGCCGGCGTCGTCGATCAGGGCCACCAGCGTGCGCTCCAGGCACGCGTCCTTGCCGCCCCGCGCGCGCTGGCACCCCGTGCGCACCCAGTCGGCAATGTCGCGCGCGGGCGACTGCGCGGTCCACGCGGCCGGCCCCAGCTGCGTCTCGGCCTCCACCTGCGGCGCGGGCCCGGCGGACGGACCGGCGGGTGCGCACGCCCCGGCCAGCAGCGCGACGCACGCGGCAAGCGCCGCGCGAAGGAGTCGTGGGTGCGGAACAGACGTCATCGTTCGATGGGAACCGGTGATTGGCGTACGGCGGATGCATCCCTGGCCGCAAAAGTGGTTCCGGGTGTGCGCGTTGGCAACCCGCACTGTCCGCCGGATCAACGTAACGAACAATCCCACGCGGCGTTGCGGCCGCGTGGGATGATCATCGTCCCTCTGTTGAGGCCGATGCAGTGCTCACCCCTGCGTCATTCTGATGCCGAATCCGCACGGAGACTGACCATCCTCATCTTGATTTCCTGAGGGAGCGCCCGCGCAGACCCCGCCCGCTCACGAGACTACGGGCGCGACCGAAGGATCTCCTCCGCGGAGCAGGGACTTCGCCGCTGGACTGGGTCCTTGCCTGGGCGGGAAGATCCTTCGGGGCCGCACGCATCCGGCGCGGTCAAAGTTCGTGAGGGCCCCTCAGGAAACAACGGCGTTTCCGGATCCGGAGGAGTCATCGGCGCTCCGCGCAAGGAAAGCAGCAGTTCAACCTCCCCCAGGGGTTTTGGGGGAGGTGGGCGAGCTCCGCGAGCCCGGAGGGGGCGCTCGCGCGGGGTCCGCTGCCCGGCGCGGTCCCGAGAGCACGGGTGAGAAGCGACGAACTACCGCACCTGGTCCTCGCGGGCCGCATCCGCGAGACGCGCGCCCATGCGGCAGGCGGCCACGAAGCCGGGCTCGGCGGATTGGCAGGCGTGGCCGCGCTGCTCGTCGGCGGGGAGCAGGGTGAGCATCTGCTCGCCGACGGCGCGGTAGCACTCGGACTTGTGGCCATCCGCCGTCACCAATCTGCAGAAGCGCATCCCCTCGTCCGCCGTGGCGGCCAGGTTCACCAGGTTCTGCACCACCCCCAGCATACACCACAGCTCGCCCTGGCCGCCGCCCATCCGCGCCACGCGTCCGCACATCGCCAGCGAGCGCGCGTGGTCCATCTCCGCGAGGGCCATGATGTCGCGCCCCAGGCTGCCGAAGCAGATGGGCATCATCCGCTGCGGCGCGCCTTCGCAGGCGTGGCCCGCGTCCGTCACGCTGCCCCCGTTGAGGTACAGCATGGCGCCCGTCTGCATCACGTAGCACGCCGGCTGGTACTGCTCGCCGACGACGCTGCACGGGTACAGCGGATCGTCGCGGTCCAGCGGCTGCCACGGCTCATCCGCCGTCCCATGATCCACCGACCCGTGATCCGCCGACGCGCCGTGTCCGCCGTGCGCGTCGCCGTGTCCCGCGTGCGCGTCGTCCGCCCCGTGCCGGCCCTGCGTGGCGCCGTGCCCGCCCGTGGTGTTGTGGGGATGCGTGACGAGGACGATGTTCTCCATGAAGATGCCGCTGTAGCAGCTCTCCCGGATGTACGGGTCCGATGCCTGGTCGCAGGCCCGGAGCGTCCGCGGGACGTGGTTTTGGTACACGGCCATGAGCCCGTGTCCCATGCCGTGCCCGCACTGGCCGTAGAGGAACGTGTTGGGCCTGTGCGGCTCGCAGAGCGCGTCCAGCTCCGCCGTCCCCGGCATGCGCCCCTGCGACACGAGATCCAGGAAGTAGCCCTGCACGACGCCGTGGTGGCAGCCGGCGCCCTCGCCGGCGGGGCACGCGGCGAACGCGGCGTGCATGGTCTGCGGCCCCGTGTACGCGGCGATGCCCATCCCGTGCGCCAGCTCGTGGCCGTAGGTGCGCACGCCGGCGTCCACGCGCATGAGCGTATCCAGCACCTCCATGGCGCGCCCGATCCCCGCCTGGCCCACGAGCGCCACGAGGTTCTGCTCCGTGCACTGCCGGTTGGCGAGCGGGCCGCGGCACGCGCGCCGCATCCACCGCGCGATCTCGCCCGCGGGGGAGTCCGCGCTCCACGCCGGCGCCGGCCCGGTGGAAGGCGCGGCGGGCGCGCAGGCGGTCAGCAAGGTGAACGCGACCAGCAGGAACGGCAGCAGGCGCCGGGCGGGGCGAAGGTCAGGGCGGGGCATGTCGTCGGGTCGGTGGATCACGGGCGATGCGCCCGGATTCAGGGATTCTCGAAGCGGACGTCCCAACGGACCGCGTTCTCCGCGGCAAAGCGGGCAAGGCGCATCCCTTCCTCTTCCAGCGCCGCGCGGTCCGCGGGCGCCAGCGGCGCAAACGGGCTGATGACGAGGGCCGCCGTGTCGCCGTCACGCGCCATCTTCCACATGCCGCGCACCATGCCGTCCACCAGGATGGTCGCGCGGATGATGCCGTTGATGGTGAACACGCGCTTGCGGTCCGGCTCGGAGATGATGCGCGTGCGGTCCGCGTGCGACAGCAGCACGTTGTCGAACTCGGGGAGAAAGCGCGGGGGAGCGGGCGTGTCCTCGTCCGGGCGCGGCGCGTCGGGAAGGTCGAACAGCTCGGCGCCGGACGCGTCGCGAAAGGCGCGCAGCCGCGGCCGCAGCCGGTCCACGACGGCGTTCAGCCGCTTGAGGCCACACCAGTGCTGTGCGTCGCGCACCGTCGCGGGGCCAAACGCGGCAAAGTAGCGCATCACCATCTCGTCCGGCGCCGTCTCCGCCTCCAGCGGACGCCCCAGCCAGGTGTCGAGGGGGGTGTGCGCGGCTGGACCGCTCTCGCCCCACACGCCGCGCGGGGGCACCTGCACCAGCGGCACCAGGTTGCGCACCATGTTGCCCAGCGCGGCGCGTTCTGCATCCGGCCAGCGCTCCCCCAGCAGCACGCCGAGCTCCTGGAAGGTGCGCGGCGCCTGCTCCGCCAGGGCGCGCCCCGCCGCCGCGAGCTCCGCCGAGTCCGCGCCGCCCAACTCCCTGCCGTGCACGCTGAACCCCCAGCGTGCCAGCTCCGCGTCCAGCACGGGGCGCAGCCGCAGGGCGTCACGCGCGGTCACGAGAAAGATGGTGGATCGCATGAGCGCCATCCGCACGGCCCGCCGGTCGCGGATGCGCTGCGCCAAGTCCTCGGGGCGAAATCCGTCCAGCCGCGTCCACAGGCCCAGGTACGGCGGATTGGGGGCCTGCGCCTGCATCCCCACCTGCCGCTCCAGCGCGTCGTCGACGGAGATGGACGCGCGGCGCAGCAGCATCTGCCGGTCCAGCAGCGCCCGGTTGAGCGCGCGCGGGCCGAGCACGTCCGTGGACGCGGTGGATGGGACGGATCGAGGGGAACGACCGGCCATGCGGGGGAGGCGCAATTCCGTGAAGGGGGACGGCGGCGGAAACCGTCGGAGACGCGACAACTTCACGCCATCCGCCCCCGCGGACAAGAACGGCGCCGGCCATGGAGGTCGGCGCCGTTGCTGTCCGCGCGGGTGAAGCGATCCGATCCGATCCGATGCGATCCGGGCGATCCGATCCGATGCGATCCGGGCGATCCGGGCGATCCGGGCCGAGCCGAGCCGAGCCGATGCGATGATCCGTGGTCGCGGGCCCCCAGCCGGAGCGAATGAATTCGCCGCTGGAAAGGCACGAAGTCCGCCTTCGCGGACTGCCCGAGAAAGGCCGCCCCCAGTGCACCGGGGCGACGTTCGCGTGGGTGAAGCCTCACGCAGTTTGTGAGGCTTTCCGCCGTCGTTGCGGCGACTTCAGTCGCTCAGGCTGGATGCCGACTCACGTCAGCGCGGCCAGGTACCGCAGCCCGGTGACGCTGGGCAGGAACACGTAGGCGCTTCCGCGCGTGGTGATCATCCGCCCAAAGCCGGAGATGGTCTTGTTGTTCTTGCCCCCCTTGCCCAGCGCGGGCAGGGTGAACGAGCTGCCGGACGGGTCGTTCACGCCCAGGAACACGTCCTCGCCGCTGATGTTGAACACGGCGTTGCCCGCGTCCGTGCCGCCCGGCCCCGTGGCCGCCTTGACGAAGTCCGACAGCTGGTCCCACTGCGACTGCAGGAAGACGAACTGGTTGCTGATGCTGCCGTTGATGAAGTAGCCGATGAGCCCCCGCGGCGTGTCCACCGGCTTCTGGGGATCGTACGCCGGGCCGTACGGGATGGCGCGCCGCACGATGCGATGGTGCGTGGAATCCGTCCCCACGACGGCCGCGTTGCGCGGGTTGTTGCGCCGGATGTGCGAGCCGATGGGGCAGCGCAGGCCCAGCGTGTCGTCCTTTGCCGGGTCGGAATCGACGTACGTGAAGTTGTTCAGCTGGTGCACGGGCAGGCACTCGGCAGGCGCGTCGGGCACCAGTTCCAGGGGGTTCCCGTTGCGCCACCGTCCGCACACCTTGGCGGCCAGCATCTCCGGATCGATCCCGGCCTTGGGCGCGTACGTCTGCAGGAACTGCTCGAAGCCCACCACGTCCTGGTCCAGGATGCGGAACGCCGCGTAGCTGCTGTTCATCGACAGCGCATCTGGCTGCACGGAATACGTGCCTCCGGACGCGTTGGGGTAGCCCAGCAGGAACTCGCCCGTGGGCACCTCCGGCTGGTCGTCCGGGTCGGGGCGCTTGCGCTCGGGCGCGCCCTGCACCGTTGGCTGCGCGATGCTGTCGCGGTAGCCAAAGTGCACCTGGTTGTCCGGCAGCGCCGACGCGTCGTGCGACAGCAGCTCCTTGAACCCCGCCGCGAACCCCGCCCGCAGCCGCTCCGTCTGCGCGTCCAGCACCGCCGGGTCCTTGTGCACCCACAGGCTCAGCACCGCGTGTGCGTTCTGCCACGTCTCCACGCCGCCCAGCCAGTTGGACGGTCCGCTGTCGCCCGTGTCGCCCACGTCGGCGGCGGACGCGGGATCGGCGGCGCCGGCCTGGAACGCCGGGTCGAAAGACGCGAGTTGCTGTTGCGTGACGCCCAGCGCCGCCAGTCCCGCGGCCGTGAATCCCACGTTGACGAAGCACGCCGGCTTTTCCGTCCAGCGGGCCGCCGTGGTGAGCTTCGGCACGCCGCCCGAGCCGCCCACCAGGTGGCCGATGAAGGCGCGGGCCGCCGCCGCATCCGTGACCTGCAGGATGAAGTGCCGGGCTAGGTCCACGCGGTAGCCGCGCAGGATGGTGCCCTGCACGTCGGCGTAGTCGATGTCGGGAGTCGCCATGGAGGGGGGAGGAGAAAGGAGGGCGGGGCGCCGCCGTGCGCGGCGCCCCGAAACGCGGGATTGGGCGGACGGGATCAGACCGAGGCCAGGATCACCTGCACCGTTTGCGGATACGCCTGGTACAGGCCGCCGCCCGGCTGCGTGGGCGCGGTGGGCGTCGTCTGCCCGTTGTTCGGGAAGTGCTGCGACGCGTCGTTGGCCGTGACGAACGCGTTGAACGCGGCCACGTTGTTCTGCACGGGGATCACCGCGTCGCCGCCCACGACGAACGCCAGCAGCGCGTTGAACACGTCGCCGATCTGCGCCACGAAGTCGCCGATGTACTTGGAGAAGGTGCCGTCGTACTCGGTGATGACGGCCAGCACCAGCTCGTTGGAGGCCGCCGCGCCGGGCTGCAGGTTCGGGACGGAGCGGTCCAGCAGCAGGAAGCGCGCGTAGTGCACGGTG
The DNA here is from genome assembly GCF_036280135.1 of Longimicrobium sp. Classification (GTDB taxonomy): domain Bacteria; phylum Gemmatimonadota; class Gemmatimonadetes; order Longimicrobiales; family Longimicrobiaceae; genus Longimicrobium. Next base: position 5,023 of record NZ_DASURI010000411.1, on the reverse strand, counting down.
CCGATGGAGCTGAGCGCCGTGTCGATCTGGGCGTTGTACTTCTCCAGCGCCGCCGCGATGACCATCGGGTTGGTGCCGGGAATGATGGGCATGAGCAGCGTGAGCGGACTGGCCATGGGATTCCTTGTGCGTGGGGATGAAAGGACGGGAGGGCGATCGCGGGGGGATGGATCGAGCGGACGAGGAGGGCCACCGCTACTGAACTGATGCGCGATCGCGTATCAGCATAGCACGCCGCACGTAATCCGTCAAACGTTACGCGCATTCGGATCGCGTGTCCGCCGATTCGCCGATCCGCGAACGCGCGAACGCCGCCCCGGGAGGCGGCGTTCGTGGATGCAGTTCGTGCCGGAGCAAAGCATCGGAGAAAATCCGCAGAGCCCGCGCCGGAGCGAATGAATTCGCCGCTGGAAAGGCACGAAGTCCGCCTCCGCGGACTGCCCCAGCGGATGCCGACTTACGTGCACCGGGGCGACCCTCGCGCGGTTGAAGCCTCACGCAGTTTGTGAGGCTTTCCGCGGTCGTTGCGGCGACTTCAGTCGCTCACGCAGTTGCGGGCTATTCCCTGTTCCCTATTCCCTGCCGTCCTATACCCTCGCCGGCGACGCCACCAGCGCCTCCAGCTCCTCGGCCCGGTGCTCCGCCGTGTGCTCGGCCACGATGCGGGCGCGGGCGGCCAAGCCGATGGCGCGGCGGGCGTCGTCGGAGGTGCCGCGGAGGAGGTCGATTACCTCCTCCGTGCTCTCCGGCAGCAGGATCTCCGTGCCGGGCGCGAAGAACGCCTCGATCCCCGGCCAGCGGTCGCTGATCATGGCCGCGCCGCACGCCGCCGCCTCGAACAGCCGCACGCTGGGCGACCAGCCCGCCTGCACCATGTCCGCGCGGGTGGCGTTCAGCTGCCAGCGGGCGCTGCTGTAGAACTGCGGGTGCAGCGCCGGCGGAAGGTGCGGGTTCAGCAGCACGTTCTCCGGCCAGGCGATGTCGGCCGGGTACTGCGGGCCGGCCACGTAGAACCTGCGCTCCGGCATCCGCCGCGCGGGCTCGATGAGGAAGCGCTCCAGCACGGGCTGCCGGTCCGGCGCGTACGTCCCCATGTACGCCAGGTCGCTGACGAGATAGGGATCGATGTCCGTCGGCCGGTAGCGATCGACATCCACCGAGCAGTAGAGCGGACGGGCCTCGCGGGCGCCCAGCTCGCCCTCCAGCACCTCGTGCAGGAACGGCCCGCCGGTGAACGACAGGTAGCGCGTGAACAGCGGCACCTGGTCGCGCCGCAGGTACTCCGCGTCTCCCCGGCGCAGGGCCGCGACGGTGACGGGCGTGTCGATGTCGTAAAAGAACAGCGGGTCGATCCCCGCCTCCGCCAGGTCGTCGATCACCCGCGGGCCGTCCTTCACGTAGCTGCCCACCAGGGTGGCATCCGCCTCGCGCGCCTCCGCGACCGCTTCCGCCGAGACGGAGGCCCAGTCCTCGTACAGCTTGAGCGTGACGTACTCCGGGTGCGCCAGGTCGCGGTTGCCGGCGTACCAGGGCGCGTTCCACTCGTAGAACACGATCTCGTGCCCCCGCGCGGCAAAGGCGCGCAGCAGGGCGCGGTACGTGGTGGCGTGCCCGTTCCCCCAGCTGCTGCTGATGGACAGGCCGAAGACGACGAGCTTCATGCGGCCTCCACGGGCGCGGCGCGCAGGATGGCGTCCATCTGCCGCGCGCGCTGGGTGTAGGTGTGGTCCGCCAGGGCCCGGGCGCGCCCCGCCCGGCCGATCTGCCGCGCGCGCGCATCATCCACCGAGCGGACGAGCTGCGCCACCTCCTCGGCGGACGCGGCCACGAGGATCTCCTCGCCCGGCGCGAAGAAGTCCTCGATCCCCTCCCACGCGTCCGTCACCTGGCAGCTGGCCGCGCCCGCCGCCTCGAACATGCGCGTGGCGGGACTCCACCCGTTCTGCACCATGCTCTCGCGGTGGATATTGAGCACCAGGCGCGCGGACGCGTTCACCGTGTTGTGCCGCGACGTGGGCACGTGGCCCAGGTACGTGACGTTGGCCGGCATGTCCGTCTTCCATCCCCATCCCTCGCCGCCAAGGAGGAACCTGTGCTCGGGGCACAGCGCGGCGGCGCGGAAGAAGAACTCCTCCACGCGGGCCTCGCGGTCCGGCAAACGGTTGCCCATGAAGAGGATGTCGTACTCCACGGCGACGTCCTCGACCGGCCGGTGCTCGTCCGGGTCCAGCGCGTTGTAGATGGGCGTGCACGCCTTTGCGCCCCAGCGCTCGTACTCCGCGCAGACGGGCGGCCCGCCGCCGTAGGTAAAGATTTGATCGTACTTCCGGATGTGAAGGCGGAAGGGGTCCGCCGCGTCCTCCGCGATGCGGCTGAGCGTGGCGGGCGCGTCCACGTCCAGGAACGCCGTCATCACGTCGCCGCCGGCGCGGTCGGCCACGGCGGCTTCCAGCTCAGCGTCCCAGAGGCCCACGCCGCTGCACTTGATGACCCAGTCGCTCTCCGCGAACGCCTGCTCGATGAGCGCGTCGCGCTCCGCCTCCGTCGTGTAGACGATGACGCGCGCGTACTCGGGATCTTCCGCGAGGTCGCGGTTCTGCTGCCGGTCGTAGGCGTCGGGCTCGCAAAAGGTGACCGTGTGGCCAAGCCCGTGCAGCGCGCGGATCAGCCCGCGATAGTACGTGGCCGCGCCGTTCCAGTACGACGATACGAGCGACGAGCCAAAGAACGTCAGGTGCATGCCGCCTCCGAAGCGAGTGAATCGGTCTGCCCTTGCAGGCTATTCCCTATTCCCTGTTCCCTATTCCCTCCCGTTCCCCCCGCCGCGCCCGCACGCCCCAGCTCCTCCACGATCCCGAGCAGCTGCACGGCCCGATGATCGCACGTGTGCCGCGCCAGCACGGCCCGCAGCCCGCGCTGGGCCTGCTCCGCTCGCGCGTCGTCGTCCGTGGCGAAGCGGTGCAGGGCCTCCCACATGGCCTGCGGCGATTCCACGGAGACGTACGCGCCCGGCTCGAACAGTCCCTCCGAGTCCAGCCACGGCGCGCTGACGAGGGGAATGCCGCACGCCAGCGCCTCGAACACGCGGATGGTGGGGATGCCGCGCAGGGCCTCCACGTACGCCCGCCGCGGCACGTGCAGCGTCACCCGGCTGCGCGCGAACGCGCGCGGCACGGTGACGGACGGCGCCCAGCCGCGGAACTCCACGCCCGCGTCCGCCAGCTCCGCCAGCGCGTAGTCCGGGTATCGGACGCCGTGCGCCACGAAGCGCAGCCCCGGGAACCGCTTCGCCGCGCCCAGCCAGTAGTCGCGCAGCTCCTGCGTGCGCTCCTCGTCGCCCCAGTTGCCGATCCAGATGACGTCCGTGTCCTTCGCAACGTCGTTCATCGGCTTGAAGCGCACGTGGTCCGCCGCCTCGTGGAACGTCCACGCGCGCCGCACGCCGAACCGCTCCCGGTACACGTCGCGCAGCACGTCGCCGAACGCCAGCACGCCGTCGTACGCCTGCAGGTCGAAGCGGGCGATGGATTCCGGATCGCTCCACGGGCGGTGGTGCGTGTCGTGAAAGAGCGCGATGCCCCCCGCCGCGCGCACCAGCGGCGCGAGCGCGTTCACCACGTGCGGCTCGTTCCACTCGTGGACCAGGACGAGGTCCGCGCCCGCCACCGCGTCGGCCAGGTCCGAGACGAGCGACGGCGCCGCCGGGTCGTAGCTGCGGACGTCGATCTCCGGATACGTCCGCGCGAAGTCCACGATGGGACCCACGCCGTGGTCGCGCAGCAGGTTCTCCACGGACCAGGCGCCGCGGGGCTCGTAGCTGACGACCTCGTGCCCCATCCGCGTCAGCGAGCTCATCAGCCCGCGGATGAAGTGCGCGTTGCCGTGGTTCCAGTCGCTGACGGCGCTGTGGATGAAGAAGACGATCTTCATCGGCCCCCTCCCATCCGCCCGTAACGCATCGTCACCCGCACCAACGCACGGTCCGCGACGGGGAGCGAATGAATTCGCCGCTGGAACTTCGCGAAGTCCGCCTGCGCGGACTGCAGTTCGGACATCCTCACGCGACGGCCTCCATCTGCTGCGGCTGCGTGAGCCCGGTCCAGGTCTGGATCATCTGCCGGTAGAGTTCGATGTAATCCGCGGCCATGCGTTTGGCCGTGTAGCGCCGGATGGCCCGCGTCCGCGCGGCTTTCGCAAGGCGGTCGCGCAGCCGGGCATCCCCGTTCACGCGGCGCAGGGCGTCCGCCAGCGCGGCCGCGTCGCCGCTGGGAAAGAACTCCGCGCAGCCGTCCCACAGCTCGCGGAAGGTGCCGATGTCGCTCAGCACGAGGGCGCAGCCGTGCAGCGCGGCCTCCAGCGGCGCCAGGCCGAAGGGCTCGTAGCGCGAGGGCGCCACGTAGATGGACGCGCGCCGCATCCACTCGTCCACCTGCGCGCGCTCCACCCGGCCGTGCGCCGTCACGTTGCGCACGGAGCACGTCTCCCCGTGCGGCGCCGTCGTCTCGCCGATCACGTGGATGGGCGGTGCGTCCGGGCCCAGCAGGCCGGCGGCCTCGTCCAGCAGGTCCGCGCCCTTGCCGCGGTCCCACAGCCGGCCCACGCAGAGAACGAGCGGCTCCGCGCGCTCCGCCGGCTCCGCGTCGTCGAACGCGATTCCGTTGTGGATCACCCGCGTCACCTCCACGCCGTAGTACCGGTGCGTCAGCTCCGCCTGGTAGCCCGTGGGCGTGACGACGGCGTCCGCCGCGCGCAGCCCGTCGCGCAGCCAGCGCGCGTACGCCGCCCAGTCGTCCGCGGGCGCCTCGTGGCCGTTTACGTGGGGGAACCACGACAGCACGTCGCTGTGGACGGCGACCAGCACGGGCGCGGGAAAGCGGTGGGCGGCGTAGGCGATCTGGTTGAGGTGCACGACGTCGGGGTTCCACACCTCCGCCAGCCCCACCAGCCACTCGCCGGCCGCCCGCACGTCGTCCGCGGCGTCCTGCATCCACTCCAGCCGGTACGCGCGCCAGACCACCTGCAC
>NZ_DASURI010000410.1:0-2015 GCF_036280135.1 Longimicrobium sp. | reverse complement strand
CTGCTTGCGCAGCTGGGTCAGCATCACCTCCGTGAACTCCTGCACCGCGCGGCGCAGCGAGCTGTCCGACGCGTAGCCGCACGTGTACGCCACGCTCAGCACCGTCTGGCCGGGGTCGTCCAGGAGCTCGCACGCCAGCAGCACGCGCATCCACGCCAGGATGCGGCGTGGCGGCGGCAGGTCCGCCTGCTCGGCCCAGCGCAGCAGGGTGCGCTCGCTCAGCTTGAGGCTGGCAGCCAGGTCACGGCCGTGCCCGCCCTCGGCCACCACCTCGGCGGCCGCCATGAGCAGGGCCCGCGCGCGGCCGGAAAGGTTGGTGGGCAGCGACCGCTCCAGCAGGCTTTGCAGAGGCCGCCCCTGCGCGCTGCGAAGACGGCGGCTGATGGCCTCCACCGTGTCTTCCTCGTCCAGCGCGATCACTTCCTTCACGCCCCACTCGCCCAGCGTGCGCAGGTCGCGCACGCGGCCGCGGCGCACCTCCAGCGCGGCGATGACCGTGGCCGTGGGGAACTCCCACAGGATGCTGCGAAGCTCCGGGGCCAGCTCGGCCTCGGTGCCGTACGTGCGGGTGTAGGGGTCCACCACCACCAGCGCCGCCGGCGGAGAGTCGTTCAGCGTGGTGCGAAGGGTGTCCCAGTCTTCCACGAACTGCGTCTTGAACCGCTGGCTTCCCACCCGGCGCACCCGCTCCTTGAAGACGGGGTCCGAGTGCATCACGATCAGCGGACGCGCGATGGGTTGCATTGACGTTGACCTCTGGTCCGGATGTTCCGGCCCCGTTCGGGCCCGGTGTCGTTTCGCGTATGACGCGAGCTGCCACGAATGTAAACCGATCCTCCGGTTTTGTCCAGAAATATCGGCAACGCCGTCCATCCGCGTGTCGGATTACGTATGCCGCCAGCGCGCCACACGTGTGTCCTGGCGCGGGCGGAAACGTGTCGCGCCCATGGCGCCACGCAGGCCGAGCGTGGATGTCCGATTCCGTGTCCCGCCGCCGGCTGCCTTCTCCCCGTTCCGTCCGGGAACGCGTGGCCACGCTCCTGGAACGAAGGATCGGCACCCGGACCGAATCGGCCACGAGACGGACAGTTGCCTGTGTCGCATCCGCGTGCGGGCGGTGGCGGAACGGGTACGATCGGGTGGACCGCGATGGACGGCGTACGGCATGGCATCCACGGATCCGCATCAACGCTCCAGCTGGTTTCCCGATCCGTATCCGATTCGGATGGAAGCCGTGGCGTCCGCAGGGGATGCGCGTCCGTGGATCAGGGCTGTCGGCGAGTGCGTTCCCTTTGAGGCCGGGAGGGCGCAACTGATTTGGGCGGAACGAGTTCCTTGACCCCGGCGGACCCGCGGATCACCTTGGGACGGGGGTGGCGCGGAACGGGAACCGTCCCCACGGGGATCGTGAACTGTGCAGCGTTTTACGCCACGTACTTGCAGAGAAACCGGTCCGGGGTGATCTTCCCTATCCTAAGGCGACGCAATATCTATGATGCGCGCCGTCCAAACCGGGCCTTCTCGCCCGCGACACCCCCGTCCCCGCATGACCACTGCTCAGCTGGAGGCCGGTGTGCTCCCCGTCACCCTCCCCGCGCCGGTGCCCGCGTCCGCGCCGGAGCCCGGCGGCCTGCCCCTGGCCGCGTGGGCGCGCGCCGTGCGGCCGTCCGTCATCCAGCGCATGCTCTCGTTCAGCGGGCGCGCCGACCTGGTGACGTTCGCCCTGGGGCTGCCCGCGACGGACCTGTTTCCCGTGGACGGCCTGGCCCGCGCGGCGGAGCGCGTGCTGCGCACGGACCCCGACGCCCTGCAGTACAAGCCGGGCTTCAGGGGCCTCAAGGAGCAGGTGGTGCGCCTCATGGAGCAGCGCGGCGTGCGCTGCCGGCCGGAGCAGGTGTTCCTGACGACGGCCGCCCAGCAGGCGTTGAGCCTGCTGTCGCGCGTGCTGCTGGAGCCCGGCGGCACCCTGTTGTGCGACGAGCTGGTGTACATGGGCTTTCAGCAGGTGGTCGAGA
>NZ_DASURI010000409.1:0-4521 GCF_036280135.1 Longimicrobium sp. | reverse complement strand
GTCGCTACAGGGCCGTGTCTCACAACTGGAAACGGAACTGGACGAGTTGAGGAATGGAGCGCCGCGTCGTCTCGGAGTGATCAGCTCTGCGTTTGAAGCTGGCAAGTACGACGAGGTCGTGTCCGCCACGCGCGAACTGGCACAACATCACCCCGGAACGCCGGAGACCGCGCAAGCACTACGCTTCGCCTCGCAGGCCGAGAGCAGGTTGGCCGAGCGGGCCCGCAAGGCTGAAGCGGAAGCTGAGGCTGCACGGCGGGAGGCAGCGCGGAGTGAACGCGACCGGATTCGCAGCACAGTCAGGGTGCGTCGGGTCTGGACGAGCAGGCCCAACAGCGCGGGTGGCGTCGATCTGCACATCGTGTGGCAGAACACGTCTTCCAAGACGGTGAAATACGCCAGATTCACGGTTGAAGCGTACAACGCCGTCGGTGATCCGGTATCGTGTACCATTCGCGACTACAGCGAATTCAGCGGAAGAGTTACTGGCCCGGTTCCCCCTGGCGCAGTTCGTGGCGGTGACAGGTACTGGGATAGCGCGTGGTACAACTCGACGATAGTCCGTGCGAGGCTCACACGAATCCAGATTGAATACACCGACGGGACAACCGCCGAGTTTTCAGGTGACCAGGCCAGACTTGCACTCGGTTGATCCCTGGCGGCAGCCGGGGTGCCCACCCGTGGATTACTGCTGAAGTCACAGAACCGCTTCCTCGATCGCGGTGACGAGCACGGCGAGCTCCGTGCTCCAGCCGGCCAGGCCCTGGGCGGCCGTGCGCACCGCGTCGCGTAGCTCCGCGGGGGCGGGCAGGCCCTCCACCGCGTACCGCAGCACCGTGAAGTAGCGCCGGAACGTGTCCAGGTCGCCGTCCACCTCGGCGGGATCGGCTTCGGCTTCCCAGCCGGGATAGCCGGGCACCAGCGCGGCCACGCCGGACGCGATCTCGCGGAACAGGTCCACCACGTCGTCCGCGATGAAGTCCAGCAGGTGCGCATCGTCGCCGTCGCGCGGATCGTCACGGTGCGCCTCGCACCACGCCTGCAGGGGCGCCACGTACGCCCAGCCCGCCTCTACGTGATCCAGCACATCGACGAACAGGGACCGCACGCCGGGATCGAGCTGGCGTGCGCGCTCCCGCGCGTCCCTCCACCACGCCATGTAAAGCGTGCGCAGGGGCTCCAGCGGCGCGCTCGCGTCCAGCGCGGGCAGCGGCGGAAGGTCCACGTGCTCGACCGGCTCCTGGGATTCCGGGCTGCTGCCGAGCGTGTGGCGTCCGCCGCTTCCGCGCGGCCGAATCGGATCATCCGGAACGTTGGCGGGCATCAGTTGCCGCTCCCGAGCATGTTGCTGGATGACCAGGTGACCTGGCCGAGCCGACGCGGCGCGACCGGAGTTGTCGCCGCCGGAGCGGGAGGACGCGCATCCGCGTTCGTGGGAGCGGGCGCGGGCGGTTGGCTGGTTTCGCTGTTCATGCGCCAACGCTACGGCTCGCCCGCGGGTGGCGAAACGTGGATTGGTGGCGTTTTGTGTTAGTGTATCTTCGTGGCGGGTTTGGTATGCTTTGGGTAGATTGAGCGGGCAGCGTTTCGCTTGCTCATCCACTCACACCGGGAGATTCCAATGAAGGCAATGCGCGTTGCGTTCGGGCTGATGCTGGCGGCGGGTGCCGCGGGATGCACGAACTCGGCTTCCCCCATCCTGCCGGCGGACGCGTCGTTCGACGGAGGCCACACGATCGGGGGTGGCGCGGGTGCGCCGCCTGTGCCCTCTGGAACAGAGACGACCTCCGCCGACGCGGGCGGCCATACGCTTGGCGGGGGCGCGGGCGTCCCTGCGGCACCTCCCGAGACGCAGACGACCTCCGCCGACACCACCGGTCGCGGCGGACATACGATTGGCGGTGGCGCGCTCGTACAGGAGCCTTCGGATCAGGAGGCGGTAGCGAGTGACACGACAAGCCGCGGCGGGCACACGCTCGGCTCGGGTTCGTAAAGGCAAGGCTCCGGAACCATCGTCAGTTTGGAGCCCTCTTCCATGCTTTGAGGCGGGTGGTGAGATCCCGGAGAATCGCGAGCGAACGCGTCCCCGGCGGGATGTCCTGCTGGGGGCGCGTGTTTGGCTCGCGCAGTTGGAGGCGCATCTCGGCCGCCTCGCGTACGAACTGGATGTCACCCTTGGCCTGCGCAATGCGCGCGGCCTCGTCTGCATACCGGCCCGCCTGATCGAGATCTCCAGCCGCACGGAATGCTTCCGCCAAGTGCAGGAAGACGGCTGAGGCGTGGGCATCGAAGATTGCAACCAGTTCCAGAGCCGCGCGTTCCGCCTCCGCCAAACGCGTGAATCGCCCGGCTCCCGCGGCGGCCCATGCAAGGGAGGACATGGCCAAACCACGTTCGTCCGGCCGCGCAATCAGTGGCGCCGCTCGCTCCAACAGGGGAAGCGCGGCGGAACAGTGCTTCTGCCGCAGCAATACGAAGGCGAAGTCGTGTCCCAGCGCGGGAAGGTTGGGATGGTCACCCGGATACAGGGCGATCGCAGAAGCCACGTGAAGCTCCGCGAGCCGGTAGCGCTCCTGGTCCACCGCGATGCCCATCAACTCGTGATGTGCGACCGCGGCCTCTTTCTTTCTTCCAAACGCCATGGCCCGGCGAGTGGCGCGCTGCAGAAAGCGCCGTGCCTCCGGAATCCGGTCGGTTGCCTTCATCATGGCGCCGTATCCCATGAGCGCCCAGACGGTTTCCGTGCGGTTGCGGCTGCGCACGGCGAGCTTGTAGGCCCGCAGGTGCCACGTGCCGGCGCGGTCGTACATCAGCGCGCGGCGCGCACTCCGGGCCGCCAGGTTGGCGTGGGCCGGGTTCTCGGGATCGGCATGGGCGGCGGCCTCGGCGAACAGCAGCGCCACCGTGCGCAGCCCGGCCGTGTCGGCCCACGCGTGCACCTGCGCGCACGCGGAGCCCACCTGCTCGGAGGTGGCGAGGCCGGGGGACCGCAGCATCAGCGCGAAGGTGCCGAACGCCTGCGCCAGCGCGGGGATCTCCTCGCACGCCAGCGCGAACCGGTCGCGTACGTCCTCCGTGGGCGCGTGGAACAGGCTGCGCCGCCTCGCCGCGGGCGCATCCCCCCACATCCGTGCGTCCACGAGCGCCCGCCAGAGCACCAGGCCGGCCGCGCTCTCCATCTGCGCCAGCACGGCCGTGCGGTCCAGCGGTGCCGGCGCGGGTGGAACGTGGTGCGGTCTGCCTCCGGCTCGGCGGGATGTGGGCACGCGAATGATGAACGGGTGACGAGGATTTTGTCCACTTATTCCGACAGAATACAGACAGGGAGCCGTGCGCGCCATTCCGTTCGCGGTGCCGCAGGCGACGCGTTGGTGCATTTGGATCCGGAGTTACGTCAGCTGCGATTGATTTGCACCGGCACGTCAACGCGGCAGGTCGCCATGTTTGTGCGCCGAAACACAAACGAGGCCGCCGGCTCCTGCCGGCGGCCTCGTTGTGCGCGCTGACTAACTCCCCGGGCAGATCACCAGGGGCTGCACCAGACCTGCGCCTGGGACTCGGCGTACGCGTTGTTGCTGTCCGTCACGCTGACCGATTCGTAGCGGTAGCCGGAGTTCTCGGGGCAGTTGACCGTGGCCGTGCTCGTGGCGCCCTGCGTCGACTTTACCTTGCCCGTCTCCCAGGTGAAGGTGTACCCGGTTCCGCTGCCGCCGGACGCCTCGGCAACGCAGGTCTGCAGGACCTCGTAGTTCTCACCGCACGTCACGAACACCGACAGCGGGGTGGCGGACGGGCTCGGGACCGGCGTGGCCGCGCTCGCGGTGGGCATCTCGCCGTACCCGGCCGCGATCGCACCGGTGGCGGTCAGCGTCAGCAGGGCACGAAGGATCGAGGACTTCACGGCGCCTCCTTGGTGGATGGACAGGCGAAGACTGGCTGCATTTCTAGAATAAGCAATTATCGTCCTTAAATACAAGTGCTGGCGAAGTGCGGGTTGCCCGAGCGCCCGATGGAGCGTATCCGCAAAATCCTCCGTGCGCGGAAACGAAAAAGACAGCCCGCGGCGCGCACGAAGGCGCCGCGAGCCGTCGCCGATCCTTTGGAAGTCTCATGCCGGGCGGGAAGATCCTTCGGGGCCGCCCGCATCCGGCGCGGTCGAGTTCGCGTAGGCCCCTCAAAGGGTGTTGCCAGACCTCGCGCTTCGAACCGCGTCATCCTGAGGAGCCGCCGCCCGAGCCCGGTTCGCCGCGTACTCCGTGGCGGCGACGAGGGATCTTGCCCGCGAAACTCTGCGGCGGTCCTCCTGCACGGAGCCCGTCTCCGAGTTTCGCACACAAGATCCTTCGGTCGCGCCAAGGTTTTGCGTGCGATCAGGTCGCGTGCGGCGCTCCCTCAGGATGACGCTCCTTGGCGTCCATTCGAGGTATGGTTCGGTAACACCCTCTGAATAGAGAGTGCAGGCTCGGGAGCTTGTGGCAGCCTCCGCGCGAGCGCCCCCTCCGGGCTCGCGGAGCTCGCCCA
>NZ_DASURI010000408.1:0-3253 GCF_036280135.1 Longimicrobium sp. | reverse complement strand
CACCCCGCGCCGGCCCTCCGCGATGGACCCGCGGACGGGCCGGCGCTCGCGCACGCAGACGCCTCACTGTAGCGATAGATGCCCAAGCGCACCGACCTGCAGAGCATCCTCATCCTGGGCTCCGGGCCCATCGTCATCGGCCAGGCGGCCGAGTTCGACTACAGCGGCACGCAGGCCGTGCGCGCCCTCCGCGAAGAGGGCTACCGCGTGATCCTGGTCAACAGCAACCCGGCCACGATCATGACGGACCCCGACCTGGCCGACGCCACCTACATCGAGCCCATCACCCCCGAGTGGGTGGAGCGGGTCATCGAAAAGGAAAAGCCCGACGCCATCCTCCCCACCATGGGCGGCCAGACGGCGCTGAACGTGGCGCTGCAGCTGTACGACGAGGGCACGCTCGAAAAGCACGGCGTGGAGCTCATCGGCGCCGACGCGCGCGCCATCCGCATGGCCGAGGACCGCAGCGAGTTCGCGCAGGCCATGGAGCGCATCGGCCTGCACGTGCCGCACGGCGGGTTCGCCAAGTCGCTGGAGGACGCCTTTCGCATCGTGGAGGACACGGGCTACCCGGCCATCATCCGCCCCAGCTTCACCCTGGGCGGCACGGGCGGCGGCATCGCGTACAACCGCGCGGAGTTCGAGGAGCAGGTGCGCCGCGGCCTCGATCTCTCCCCCGTGCACGAGGTGCTCATCGACCGCTCCGTCATCGGGTGGAAGGAGTACGAGCTGGAGGTGATGCGCGACGGGGCCGATAACGTCGTCATCATCTGCTCCATCGAGAACGTCGACGCCATGGGCGTGCACACGGGCGACAGCGTGACCGTGGCGCCGGCGCAGACGCTGTCGGACGTGGAGTACCAGCTGATGCGCGACGCGGCCATCGCCATCATCCGCGAGATCGGCGTGGAGGCGGGCGGGTGCAACGTGCAGTTCGCGCTCAATCCCACGAACGGCGAGATGCTGATCGTGGAGATGAACCCGCGCGTGTCGCGGTCCTCGGCGCTGGCGTCCAAGGCCACGGGCTACCCCATCGCCCGCATCGGCGCCAAGCTGGCCGTGGGCTACACGCTGGACGAGCTGCCCAACGCCATCACGGAGAGCACGCCGGCGTCGTTCGAGCCGGTGCTGGACTACGTCGTCGTCAAGTTCCCCCGCTTCGCCTTCGAGAAGTTCCCGGCGGCGGACGCCACGCTGAGCGTGCAGATGAAGGCCGTGGGCGAGTCCATGGCCATCGGCCGCACCTTCAAGCAGGCGTGGCAAAAGGCCATCCGCGCCCTGGAAGTGGGCCGCAGCGGCTGGGAGATCGGCACGCTCAAGGACGACCGGCTGGAGGACGAATCCCACGAGACGCTGCGCCGCGCCCTGCGCCGGCCCACGCCGGAGCGCTACTACCAGCTCAAGCGCGCGCTGGAGGCGGGCTTTTCCGTGGAGGAGGTGGCGGAGCTGACGTTCATCGACCCGTGGTTCATCGCGCAGCTGCAGCAGCTGGTGGACGCGGAGCGCGAGTACGCGGCGCTGGGGGAGGTCGACGCCCATTCGCTGCGGCGGATGAAGAAGCTCGGCTTCAGCGACGTGCAGCTGGCGCGCATCCGCGGCGAGACGGAGGACGCCGTCCGCGAGCGGCGCTGGGAGATGGGCATCCATCCCGTCTACAACCGGGTGGACACCTGCGCGGGCGAGTTCCCGGCCCTCACGCCGTACCTCTATTCCACGTACGCGGACGAGAACGAGTCGGAGCGGAGTGACCGCCGCAAGGTGATCATCCTGGGCTCGGGGCCCATCCGCATCGGCCAGGGGGTGGAGTTCGACTACTGCTGCGTGCAGGCGGCGCTCGCGCTGCGCGACGCGGGGTTCGAGACCATCATGGTCAACTCCAATCCCGAAACCAACTCCACGGACTTCGACGTCAGCGACAAGCTGTACTTTGAGCCGCTGACGCTGGAGGACGTCATCGAGATCGTCCGGCTGGAGCAGCCGGAGGGCGTGATCCTGCAGATGGGCGGGCAGACGCCCCTCAAGCTGGCGCAGCCGCTGGACCGGCTCGGCGTCAGGATCCTGGGCACACCCGTGGAGGCCATCGACCGCGCGGAAGACCGCGAGCGCTTCGAGGAGGCCGCGCGCAAGCTGGGCGTCCGCCAGCCGCCCAACGGCCTGGCCACGAGCGTGGACCAGGCGGCGGAGATCGCGGGGCGCATCGGCTATCCCATCCTCGTCCGTCCCAGCTACGTGCTGGGCGGGCGGGGGATGGTGATCGTGTACGACGAGCCGCAGCTGCGCCACTACTTCGAGACGGCGGCGCGGGTGAGCCACGAGCGGCCCGTGCTGATCGACCGCTTTTTGGAGGACGCGTTCGAGGCGGACGTGGACGCGCTGTGCGACGGCGAGACGGTGGTGATCGCCGGGGTCATGCAGCACATCGAGGAGGCGGGCATCCACTCCGGCGATTCTGCCCAGGTGCTGCCGCCCTACAAGCTGGGCGATGCCGAGGTGGCGGAGATGCGCGAGCAGACCCGCAAGTTCGCGCTGGAGCTGGGCGTCGTGGGCCTCATCAACGTGCAGTACGCCGTGTTCGAGGGGCAGGTGTACGTCATCGAGGTGAACCCGCGCGCCAGCCGCACGGTGCCGTTCGTGAGCAAGGCCACGGGCGTGTCCATCGCCAAGATCGCCGCGCGGCTGATGGTGGGCGAGACGCTGGCGAGCTTCAACCTGCCGGAGGAGATCCCGGTGGGCGGCGTGGCGGTCAAGGAGTCCGTCTTCCCCTTCAACAAGCTGGAGGGCGACTCGCTGCTGGGGCCGGAGATGCGCTCCACGGGCGAGGCCATGGGCTTTGACGACAGCTTCGGGATGGCGTTCGCCAAGGCGCAGACGTCGGCGGGGATGGACCTGCCGTCGGGCGGCAAGGTCATCATCACCGTGAACGACAACGACAAGCGCACGGCGACGGACTTTGCGCGGCGGCTGCACGACATGGGCTTCCGCATCCAGGCCACGAGCGGTACGGCGCGGTACTTTCGGCAGCGCGGCGTTCCCTGCGAGACCATCTTCAAGGTGGGCGAGGGGCGGCCCAACATGGCCGACCACCTGATCTCGGGCGAGGTGGCGCTGCTCATCAACACGCCCCTGGGCAAGCAGAGCCAGTACGATGACTACGCGGCGCGGCGCGCGGCCATCGCGTACAAGGTGCCCTACATCACGACGACGTCCGCGGCCGAGGCGGCCGTGGACGCCATCAGCGCCCTGCGCTCGCGGA
>NZ_DASURI010000407.1:0-6631 GCF_036280135.1 Longimicrobium sp. | reverse complement strand
CCCCCCCCCCCTCCGCGGGACGGTAGACACCCCGCTGACGTGCAAGAGCCGTGTTCCCCTTCCCAACCGTGCTTATGCCGTCCCTCTCCGCGGGGAACGAGCGGGCGGCCTGATGTTCGCAGGGTCCGCCACCATCCCTGGACGACGGTCCCACGGCCCCGCAGGCCGAGGGCGTGGACCCCGCATTCCGAACCGGCCGCAGCCACACGTTTCGCAGATGATCCGCATCCGCCCATCCGCCGCTGTCCTGCTGGCGCTCGCCGCCTGTGCGCCCGCCCAGCCCGCGCTCTCGCCCGCGCCGCCCGCTCCAATCGCGACGACCTCGATCGCGGCCGCGCTGGACAGCATCTTCAACGACACGGCGTTCGCCAGCGCGCACTGGGGCGTGATGGTGCGCTCGCTGGAGACGGGCGAGACGCTGTACGCGCGCAATGCGGGGCGGATGTTCGTCCCCGCCAGCAACATGAAGATCGTGACGGCCTCCGCCGCCTTGGAGGTGCTGGGGCCGGACTACCGCTACCGGACGCGGCTGGCCGCCACGGGCCCCGTGCAGAACGGCGTGCTGCGCGGCGACCTGCTCGTCATCGGCAGTGGCGATCCCAGCATCTCCGAGCGCTTTCACGGCGACGTGCGGACGGTGTTCCGCGCCTGGGCGGACTCGCTCCGCGCGCACGGCGTCACGCGCATCACGGGCGGGGTCATCGGCAACGACGACGTGTTCGACGACGTGGCGTTCGGTCGCGGCTGGGCGTGGGACGACCTGCCGGACTCGTACTCCGCCGAGGTGGGCGGGCTGGAGCTGAACGAGGGGTTCGTCACCGTCCGCGTGGCGCCCGCGCCGGGCCAGCGCGCCGCCGCCGTCACCACGCATCCCGTGAGCGACGAGTGGGTTCCGGTCCTCGGCAACGTGTGGATGGGCCCGGCGGGCGGGCAGCCGCAGGTGCGTGTGGCCCGCGCGGACACGTTGAGCGGCGTGCTCGTCTCCGGCACCCTGCCGGCGGACACGACGGTGGTGGAGGAGGAGGTTTCCGTCCGCAACAACACGCGCTTCTTTGCCTCCGTGCTGCGGCAGGCGCTGCTGGAGGCGGGGATCGGCGTGGGCGGCCCGTCGGCGGACGCGGACGACCTGCCGGCGGCGCGCACGGACAACCCGACGGTGCTCTTCACGCACACGTCGCCGCCCATGGCGGAGATCCTGGCCGCGTTCCTCAAGCCCAGCCAGAACCAGATCGGAGAGATCCTGCTCAAGACGCTGGGCCGCGAGCAGCGGGGGATGGGCACGGCGGCCGCCGGCGCGTCCGTCGTCGACAGCGTGATGCGCGGATGGGGGCTGCCGTCGCGGCTGCTGTCCCAGGCGGACGGCTCCGGCCTGTCGCGCTACAACCTCGTGGCGCCGGCGTTCCTCGTGGCGCTGCTGGAGCGCGAGTCGCGCAGCCCCAACTTCGCCGTCTTCTACGAAGCGCTGCCGATCGCCGGACGCGACGGCACGTTAGCCAGCCGGATGCGCGGCACGCCTGCCGAGGGGAACGTGCACGCCAAGACGGGCACGCTGTCGGGGGTGCGGTCGCTGTCGGGCTACTTCACGACGGCGGAGGGGGAGCGGATGGTGTTCAGTATGATCGTGAACCACCACACCCTCTCCGCCCGCGACGCCGACCGCGTGGCCGAGGCCGCCGTCATGCGCGTGATCGCGGCCGGTCGGCGGACGACGCGCTGAGGATGGATCGGACGCGCTGAGCGTGGATCCGGCGGACTGGTGATAGATCCAGCGGACTGGGACGGTTCGCGCCGGTAGCAGCCCGCCCCTCTTCCGGCCTCTCCCCGCTCGTCCCTCGCGGAGAGAGGAGAACAGCGGTGGGCTCCGGGATCGAGCCGGATGGGCAGAGTGTGTCTCGCCCGCGGAGGGCCCCCTCCCCCCGGCCCCCTGCCCCCGCTTCGCGGGGGAGGGGGAGAACTGCGGTCCCGCGCGGACCCACCTCCACGCGCTGAACCGTCCCCACGACAAACCCCTCCCCCGAAGTTGGGGGAGGGGTCGACCGCCGTTGCGAGAACGAGCAAAAAGGCGGTCGGGGGAGAGGGCCCCCGCGTCGCGCAGCGACGCGGGCCCTGCTGCCTCGTCTCCTCCAGCCGCCGTCCGTGCTTTCGTCCGCCCTGTCCTTCTCGACCGTCGATCCGCCGCGGCTTACCGCGGGCGCTCGCGGCGCTCGCCGCCGGGCGACGTGGGCGGCAGCTGCGGGCCCGTGCCGCCGCGCGGGCTGCCCGTCATGGCGATCTGCTCCAGCCGCTGCACGCGGTTGTTCAGCCGGCCCACCAGGATGCGCGTGGCGCGCAGGTCGTGGTTGCTCTCGATGAGCATGAGCCCCATGTCGGCCGCGCCCCATAGCAGGCCCGCGAACACGATGAGCCGCGTGGCCTCGATGAGCAGCTGCGGGATGGCCGCCTGCCCCTGCTGCACCAGCCCCAGCACCATCTCGGCGATCAGCAGCAGGATCAGCAGGATCGCCAGGATCTTGAACATCCGCGCGATGTAGCGCAGCCCCGCGTGCGGCTCCAGGTCCTCGTCGCGCACGTCCATCCCCGGCGCCCCATGCCCCGGGCGCTCGTCCTCTTCCCTGCGCTCCACGCGGATGCCCGCGTCACGTCCGTCGTCCGCCACCGTTCGCTCCCTGTTCCGCGTTTCGCATCGTCCACCCCTCCACAAGCCCACCACGCGCCCGGCGAAAGCTCACCAGCGGGCGCGGAACCCCCGCGTGTCGATGTGCACCATCCCCTGGTGCCCGCCCGTGGGCGGATAGTAGTGCATGCCGCCCACCAGCTGCGGGTACTTGGCCTCGACCCGGTCCACGGCCGCGCCGATCACCCGCGCGTCGTCCAGGTTGATGCGTCCGTCGCCGTTGAGGTCGTCCATGATGCCGTTGTGGTCGTTGTCCACGGCAATGTCCATGGCGTCGCCGTACATGTGGCGCGACAGCTTGCCCCGGCCCACCGTGTTGCCGCCGCCCGCGTTGTACGCCGGCGTGCGGAACCCGCTGACGGCGAAGATGTTCTCCACCGGGTGGCCCATGGCCTCGAGCTCCTGGATTACCAGCTCCACCTTGTCCAGCACGCGGGGCTGCACGGCCACGTACTTGGGCCACACGTTCTCCTGGCCCTTGGTGATGAAGTCCTTGAGCTGGATGTGCTCCGAGAGCCACATCTCCTTGTTCTGCTGCGTCACCCGGATGAGCCCCGGCGGCGGACGGTACACGGGCTTGGGCGCGCCGCCCTGCTCGTACGGCCAGTTGCCGATGCGGTAGCCGCCGATGCTGCCGCCGCGCTTTTCCGACAGCGGCACGAGCGTGATCACGCTCACGTCCGACGCGGGGCGAATGGCGTCGCGCATGCGCAGCACCAGGTTCCAGATGCCGCTCTCCGCCGGCGCCTGCGTGGCGGGCACCTCGGCCGCGCCCGTGCCGCCGGCGCCGTCCGTGGGCCGCAGCACGATCCGCGCATCCGACGGCAGCGAATCGGCCACCCCCGGCAGGTTCAGCGAGTCGCCGGGGTTCACGATGCTCACCTTTACGGCCCCGCTCAGGCCGCCCACCTGCTCCTCGAAGTCCTCCTCGAACCCGCGGACGAACTGGTCCACGAGAAACGCGGGCTCCGGCGGCGCGTCCGAGGCCAGCGGGCTGCGGATGAGCTGGTCGGTAATGCGGGCCACGGGCGGCTGGTTGGCGCGCAGGTGCTCGCGCGGCGCAAAGCCGATGGTGTAGATCCACCCCGTGAGAAAGGCGCCCACCAGCAGGGTGGCCACGCGGTTGAACGTGCGCTCCTGGCGCTCCGACAGGCCCGCGCGCTCCCATCGTGAGCGGGGCTCGCGTACCAGCGGAAAGAGGAACGGGTCCTGTGCGTATTCCATAGGTGCCGCGGCTGCTTCATCATCCGTGCCGCCTGCGGAGGCGTCGACGGACGGGTCCATGCCTGGCCGGGCGCGCCGGCCGCTCGGGGCGCATCCGTAGCAAGCCTTCGGCCAGTCCGCCGGGTCGCGCTATGTCGTTGCGCGAATTGGCATTGTCGGGCGGGGGCGACGATGGGCGTCGGCGCGGGCGGATGAACGGCGTGGGATGAGCTTCGTCGTGCGATGGATGGATCAGGCGGAGGGCGAGCGCCCCCCGTCCCCGGCCCTTCCCCCATAAACTGCATGGGGGAAGGGAGAAAGACCGTCCGGCAGAGTCGCTCCCACACCCGCACCAGGGCTCGTGGAAGTATACACCCCCTCCCGCGCAGTTTGCGGGAGGGGGTGGACGAGCCTGAGCGAGGCCGGGGGAGGGCCCGCCCTCAATACACGTTCACGCCCACCGTCTTGGGCGTCGCCGTCCCGAAGCTGGCCGTTACCTCGCCGGTGCCCGTGCGCACGCCCAGCACGTGGCCCGTGCGGTCGTCCCACTGGCTCACGTAGATCTGCCCGCTCACGTTGGTCCCCGTCCAGCTCACGGAGCCGGAGGTGTTCACCGTGCCGGTCCAGTCGTGCACGGTGGCCGTGAGCAGCTGGTACTGGCCGTGCTGGATCTGCGAGTTGCCGGAGATGTCCACCCAGCCGTTGGGGTGCGCGATGGGCGCCGACAGCCCCACCGTGTACGTCCACGACGTGACCGTGCCGGGCACGCTGAACGTCCAGATGGAGGTGCCGGTGGTGTAGCCCGGATCGATGGTCTGCCGCCACTTCCAGAACGGCTGGTTGGCCGCCGTGAACGTGGCCGTGCCGTCGGCGTTGCTCACCGTGACCGTGCCGGAGCCGCCCGTCACCTGGATGTTGCTGATGAACGCGTAGATGGTGTCCACGTCCACGCCCGTGTTGGTGCCGATGGCCTGGCCCAGGTCGTTGCGGATCTCGTTGAAGAAGTACGCCGTGCCGCCGCTGGTGAACTGTTGGTTGGTCAGCACCGTGAAGTGCGAGCTGAGCAGCACGCGCGTCTGGTTCGCGCCGCCGGCCGCGGTCGCGTCGCCGCACTTCGTCGTTCCGGCGACGGCGTCCACGCGGCAGGTGACGGTGCCCAGCAGCTTCTGGTGCCGGGCGACGGCGACGGGCTCGCGCGCCGCGGACGATCCGCTGGGGATGTCGCCGCAGGCGGAGGCCAGCAGCAGGGCGGCGAGGGCGAATGCCTGGATACGGGGCTTTTTCACGCGGGGATCTCCTGGGAGGGGAAAGTCACGGGCCCCCTCCGCCCTTCCGCGGGGTGCGGAAGGGGGAGCGGACCCGGGTGAGGCGAGGGAGCCTCAGTACACTTCGATGGCGTACACGTCGGGCTTGAAGGTGCCCAGGCTGGCCGTCACCTCCACGTAGCCCACGCCGGTGCCGGCGAACGTGGCCTGGCGGCTGTTGTTGGTCGTGGTGGTCACGCTGCCGCCCACGCTGCTGGTGCTCCACAGCACGCTGCCGCTGGTGACCGTGGTGCCCGTCCAGTCACGCACGAGGGCCGTGTGCTGGCGCGAGCCGCCGTTGGGCACCTGCGTGTCGCCGCTCACCTCGATCCACCCGTTGGGGTGCATCACCGTCGTCTGCACGCCGATGGTGTACGTCCACGACGTGACGGTGGCGGGCAGGTTGAAGGTCCAGATCTTTGTGAACGTGTCGTCCCCGGGCGAGACCTCGCCGTCATAGGCCCAGTACGCCTGGCTGGGCGCGGTGAATCCGCGCATGCCGTCGTGGTTGGCGGGGGTGACGGTGCCCGATCCGCCCGTGGTGGTGATGCTGGTGATGAACGCGAACGTGGTGTCGGGCACCCCGTTCTCGATCCCGATCTCCTGGCCCAGGTCGTTCTGGATCTCGTTGAAGAAGTACGCCAGGCCGCCGCTGTTGAACTGCGCGCCCGTCTCCAGGGTCCAGTACGCGCTGTCCAGGATGAAGCGGTTGGCGGAGGGGCCGCCCGGCGCCACCAGGTCACCGCAGCGGCTGGTCTGCCTGACCACGTCCACGTGGCAGGTGATGGTGCCCAGCAGCACCTTGGCCGGCTCGGGCGCATTCGCCCGGGCGCCGGCCCCGGCGCCTGTAACGTCGCCGCAGGCGGCCGCCAGCAGCAGGGCGGCCGTGGCCAGGGCAGAAACATGGATCGTTCTCATTCGGACCTCGTGAGAGATTAAGGAAGGATGGAGGGCGCTATGAGAGCCGCGCGGGAGACGTGGCGGAGCCGGCCCGCGATCCGTGGCAGCCCGACACGTCCGAGCCCAATCTGCATCCGGAATGACGGAAGAGCAAAGGAAAAGAATCAGCGGATCAGGTGTTACGCGGCCCGGAAGCAGCCGTGTGCACCGTGCACGCGACACCGTCGAATTTTGTCCAGATCAGGTTGTGAGTCCCGATCCGATGGCCGTCCGATCCCGCCGATCCGCGACGGGGCAGTCCGCGCGATCGGGATCATCCGCAAACGGAACAACCTCCCCCGAGAAATTCGGAGGAGGTTGCGGAGGAATGATCGGCCCCGGTGCGTCAGCCGGCGAAGAAGCGCGAGACGGTGTAGATGAGCAGGCCCACCAGGCCGCCCACCAGCGTGCCGTTGATGCGGATGTACTGCAGGTCGGGCCCGAGCTCGCGCTCGAGCTCCTGCACCAGGCGGCTCTCCTGCCAGCCGTTGATCTGGTCCTCGACGAAGCG
>NZ_DASURI010000406.1:0-2077 GCF_036280135.1 Longimicrobium sp. | reverse complement strand
TGGCTGCACGAGAATATTTCCTACTCGCCGTACGCGGGCGACAACGCTAATAATCCAGACCCGCTGCTTCAACGCTGGGCCGACGCGCTTGCATATGCGGCCTGAGAAGGCCAAAGTCGAGCTGAGGTCGGGCGGCGCCGGCTGAGAGTTCCCTGGCATGGTGTATCGGGCGCCGGCCGGCCGAAGAATCGGGTTGCCGGAGTGCAGGGTCCCGCCCGCGCGCCGAGTTTCGCGCGAGGAGTCCAGCACGGGCGAGGTCTGTGCGCGGCCCGACCAGATTCTTCGGTCGGAAGGCGCCACGGCTCCATGCGATGGGATGGACCGCGCCGGGCGCCTTCCTCGTCAGGATGACAGAGCGGGCGGGAAACACCTTCAAACCCATCCGAGAATCGCTGTAACGGCGGGAACGGCCGCCCAGCCCATCACGCAATCGACACCAAGGAGAAAAAATTTTTCTTGTGGCCGCACCGTAACGACACTATCTGATAAGGAGCACGCTGCCACTTTCTCGGGAAGCTCCCATGCGATCACCTTCGTCAAGCCTGCGCCGGGTCCTGCTCATCGCGCTCGTGCTGCGCGCCGTGGCGGTTGGCGCGGCCCTGGCGCGCGGCACCGCCGCCGCTGCCGACACGCCCGGATACCTGGAGCCCGCACGGGCGATGCTCGCGTCCGGGCGCTTCGACAGCGGCGGCGCGCCGGAGTTGGTGCGCACGCCCGGCTATCCGCTCCTGCTGGCCGTGGGAGAGGGACTGGGGGCGGTCACGCCGGTGACGCTGGCGCTGCAGGTGCTCCTGGGCGTGCTGGCGGTCTGGCTGGTGTACCGGCTGGCCCGGGTGATGGGCGCGGCTCCCCGGGTTGCGGTGCTGGCGGCGGCGCTGTACGCCGTGGAGCCGCTTTCCGTCTGCTTTACCGCCCGCCTGCTGACGGAGACGCTCTTTACCACGCTGTTCGTGGCGATGCTGCTGGCACTGGCCCGGTGGGCGCGCGAGGGGCGGCCGGGGGACGCGGCCGCGGCGGGAGCACTGCTGGCCGCCGGGTGCTTCGTGAGGCCGGTGCTGTACTTCGCCCCGCTCCTCCTGGCGGTGGTGATCGTGGGAGTCGGATGGCGCCGCGGGGCGGGGCGGGCACTGGCGCACGCGGCCCTGTTCCTGGTGGTGGCGGCCGCCCCGCTCGCCGCGTGGCGCGAGCGCAACGCACGAGAGGCCGGATACCACGGGTTTTCCGCGATCACGGACCTGGACCTGTTCTACTACCGCGCGGCCGGCGTGACAGCCCTGCGCACGGGCCAGCCGCTCGAGGCGGTGCAGGCGGCGTGGAGAGCCGAGCGCGCGGAGACGCTGACGCAGGCGGACTGGCGCGCCCGCGGCCGGGAGCGCGCGGCGGGCTACCAGGCCATGCGCAGGGAGGCGCGCGAGATCCTGCTCCGCGACCCGGGCGCCGTCCTCCGGACAACCAGCGCGGGGGGCGCTCGCACCGTGCTGGGCCCGGGCATCGCAGACTGGGCCCAGCTCGCGGGCGTGAGCGCGCACCCGGCCGCGCGGCTGGCGCTCAGCTCACTGCTCGCCGTGTACCTGTTCGCCGTGCTGATCCTCGCCGCGCTGGGCCTGTGGAGCCACGCGTGGACCCGAGCCGCGCTCGTCCCCGCGCTGGCCGCGTCGCTGTACCTGGTCGCGGTCACGTCGGGCCCGGGTGCCTACTCCCGCTTTCGCCACCCCGTCATGCCCGCGCTCTGCATCCTGGCCGCCGCGGGCGCACACCGCCTGCGCCGAGGCGGCGCGGAGCCGCCACTCCCAACGCCGCGAGGCCAAATCCGGTAATCCGTCCGAATCCGCCCCGCCACGCGCTCACGCACGAAAACGGTGGGGAGCGGAGCCGCGGGAAAAAGCCGGTTCTCCGTTGCCTCGACCTTCTGGCGTGTGAACACAGTTCGGGCACTTGATTCCTGACACGCAAAATCGGCCCCCTCCCGACGGATCGGGAGGGGGCCGAGGTGCGTGGGACCCGCGCGCTTACGGCGTGGTCGCCGCCGGAGCCGGCGCGGTCGTGCCCGGGGTCGCGTTGGGCGCGGCCTGCGTCG